>JAYWAX010000029.1:0-2635 GCA_043782125.1 Acetobacteraceae bacterium
TTCATTTTCCGCGACATGCCGCGGTTTTTCCCGGCCCGCCTGCTGGCGGCGATTGAGGAAGAGGTGCGTGAGGAACTGGAGACCGCGCGCGGAACGGCCTAAGCTTCCGCGAAACGGGACATAGCACGGCCATGGATCTTCGCGGCTCTCCGCCGGTCAATCGTGGTCTGGTACATCCATGAAAAATGAGAGGATGCGGCGATGAAACGGCGCGCTTTATTGGCGGGCGGGATGACAGCCTTGGCGGCGCCGGCGATCGGCGGCACGTCGAAAGTCCTGAAATTCGTGCCGCAATCGCCGTTGGCCAGCCTCGATCCGGTCTGGACCAGCGCGATGACGACCCGCAACATCGGGTTCCAGATCTACGACGTGCTGTTCGGGCGCGATGAGTTCATGAACCCGAAGCCGCAGATGCTCGCGGGTTATGCGATCGAGGACGATGGCAGGCGCTGGACCATGACCTTACGGGAAAACCAGTGGTTTCACGACGGGGAGAGGGTGCTGGCGCGCGATTGTGTCGCGTCGCTGCGGCGCTGGATGGCCCGCGATCCCGGCGGCGCGACGTTGGCGGCACGGCTGGATGCGATTGAGGCCCCCGACGATCGCACGATCGTGTTGCGCCTGAATCGCAAGTTTCCGGCGTTGCCCAATTTGCTGTCGAAATTCCAGACCGCCGCGGTGATGGTGCCGGAGCGCCTGGCCAAAACCGATCCTTTCAAACAAATGCCCGAAGCGATCGGCAGCGGGCCGTTCCGGTTTTTGAAAGACGAATATGTCATCGGCAGCCACGCCGCGCTGATCCCTTTCGAACGTTACGTTCCGCGCGACGAAAAGCCGAGCTTCACGTCGGGCGGGCACAAGGTTCTGGTCGACCGGATGGAATGGAAAATGATCCCCGACGCCGCGACTGCCGCGAACGCGTTGGCGACGGGGGAGGTCGATTGGCTGGAAATGCCTTTGCCGGACCTGCTGCCGGTGTTGCGGGCCGCAGCCAACGTAAAGATCGGCCGCCTCGACGATTACGGTTTCATCAGCCAGTTGCGCCCCAACCACATATTGTCGCCGACCAACGATCCGAAATTCCGCCGCGCCTTGCGGGCCGCGATCGATCAGCAGGAGGTGATGGATGCGGTGATGGGCGGGGATCCCGAGGCGGCGATCGTGCCCATGGGATATCTCGCGACCGGAAAGCCCGAGGTCGATACCGCCGGCATGGACGAGGTGGTGAAGAAACGCTCGATTGCCGAGATCAAGGCGATGTTTGCCGAAGCGGGCTACAAGGGCGAAAAATTGGTCCTTCTGCACACCACGGATCAGCCATTCTACAATCTGGCGACGCTGGTGGTCGCGGATTCCCTGCACCGCGCGGGCGTGAACATCGACGATCAGGCAATGGATTGGGGCACGACGCTACAACGCCGCAGCAGCAAGGAGCCGCTGGACAAAGGCGGCTGGTCTTTGTTCGTCAGCGTCACGCCAGTCCCGGAATATCGCGATCCGCTGCTGGGATCGTTGCTACGGGGTAACGGCAAGGATGCCTGGATCGGCTGGCCGGACAATCCCGCGATGGAGGCGGCTGACGCGGACTGGCTGGACGCGGAAAAACCGGAGGACCAGACTCGTCTCGAACAAAAAATCCACCGCATCGCCGTCGACTCCGTCCCCTTCATTCCCCTGGGCCGCTACCGCCCGCGCGCGGCCTGGAGCCGGCGGATCGGCGATCCCGGGAAGGGACCCGCGCCAACCTTTTGGAACGTCGGCAAGGATTGAACGGCATTTTTCATCCTCAGGGGGATCGGTGGCGGCGGGAACCGAGGTTTTGCGCCGCCACCGGTGGCCGGGATGTTTCAGCCGCGTATTTTGTACCAGGGATGCGGCATGCCCGGGGTTTTCACCCGCAGCGTGTAGACCGAGGTGCTGGCGGTGAACATCAGTGTGCGCAGGTCTGGACCTCCGAACGCAACATTGGCGCAGACCTCCGGCGTTTCGACAATGCCGATCAAGGTACCGTCCGGTTCGTAAATCCAGGTTCCCGTCGCTCCGGTGCAGAATACGCGGCCCGCTCGGTCGACCTTCATCCCGTCGGGCACGCCGTTGGTCTTGTCGTGCGACATGTCCGCGAAAATCCGCCGCCGGATCATGTTGCAGTTCTCATCCAACTCGATCGCGTGGATGTATTGCGTCCAGCGCGTGTTGGCGACGTACAGCGTGCGTTCGTCGGGTGACAGCGCCAGGCCGTTGGGATATTCGAAGGCCGCGACCTCGCCCACCGTGCCATCGGGCGCGATTTTATAAATCATGGCATTCTGTACTTCGCGTTCCGCGACGGGCACGCGCAGCGCGGGATCGGTGAACAGCAGCGTGCCGTTGGAATGGCAGATGACGTCGTTCGGGCGATTGAGCCGTTTGCCCTCGAATTTATCGATCAATGTTGTGACCGTGCCGTCGGCTTCCGTCCGCGTGACGCGGCGGCCATCGCCTTCGCAGTTGATCAGCCGTCCCTGAAGATCGAAGGTCAGGCCGTTGCCACCTTTCGTATCTCTGACCTTCTGGTGAGGTTGTCCCAGCGCGATACGAAACAGACCGGAAGCGCGGACATCGACGAAATAGAAAAACCCATCGGGATGCCACAGCG
>JAYWAX010000030.1:0-7292 GCA_043782125.1 Acetobacteraceae bacterium
TTAGCACACTGGGCTCGCGGGGAGGAATTCCCGGCGGGCTTCCTCCAGACAACCCCAGACATACGGGAGGAAGGAGCGCGCGGTTTCGATGTGGAAGACAGTGTCCGCCCGGCGCCAGAGGACGATTTCGGCCTTGCCAAACAATGTGCGGGTGCAGGCGTCCGGCGGGAGGCCGTCCAGGTCCAACGGGCAGAAGGCATTGACGCACCAGGCGGCGCGGGCACCCTCCAGCCGGATACCCGCGGTACGGTGGGACACATCGACCAGGGAGTCCGCCGCGATGTCCGGCGGGCCGTCGCCCATCGCCAGATACTCGTCCGGGCCAAGCCAGAGAATGTGGTGCGCGCCGTTGAGCACGGCGCGCAAGGGCGGGGCGAGGGGGGCGGTGGTGCGGATGTTGAACCGGGAGACGTCCGGCGCCAGGGATAGCATCGCCTCCAGGCAAGGCGTGGCGGGCGAGCCCCTGGCGGCCGTTTCGGTCAGGCAATCGGGCGCGCTGTGGGCTTGGGGCGGCACAACGGAGGCGTCAGGAAAATCCGCTTCTGCCTCGTCATGGTCCGGCGCGACCGGACCATCGGTAGCGGCACGCCGTGTGTCCTGAAGCGCGGGAACGTGCCGCGCCGGACCATGACGGGTGTGCAACGGGTCTCTCGCGAGAATTTCCTCCGGCGGCGCCGTATCCCGATGCATATGGGGCGGCGCAATGGGGGCGATCGGGCGAAGGCCTTCGGGGTCGAAAAATACGGGGGAGACGACTTTGGCCGTCAGGGTGCCTTCTGGCATAGGGATATGGACGGTGGTGCCGATCCGCGACCGCCCGCCCGCGACGAGCGCGAGGGCGATGGGGTGGCCAAGGGCTTCGCTGCGATAAGCGGAGGTGACGTGGCCCAACGACGCGCCGTCTGGTGCTGTCACGCGGGCGCCTTCCTCCAGACTATCGGCGCCCAGAAGTCCCACCAATTGCCAGCGATCCGAACGGCGCATGTCGGGACGCGCCAACGATCGTTTGCCGACGAAATCGAGTTTTCGGCGCGCGATGGTCCAGGTCAGGCCGAGATCGCCGGGCGTGACGGTGCCATCGGTTTCCTGGTCCACGATGAAAAAACCCTTTTCGGCGCGCAGAACATGCATCGTTTCGATACCGTATCGGGTCGCGCCGGTTTCGCGCAGCAAATCCCACGCAGCACGGGCGAAGCGCGCGGGAATGTTCAACTCGAAGCCCAGTTCGCCGGTAAAGCTGACGCGGAACAGGCGGGCGGGAATGCCGGCGAATTTTTCGTCCCGGACGCTCATGTGCGGCATGGCGCTCAGGTCGGGATTGCCGAGGTACGGGGCCAAAGCCTGTGCCGCGCGCGGGCCTTGCAGGGCGATGGTGGCCCAGTGCTCGGTGGTGGATGTCAGCCAGACGCGCAACGACGGAAATTCGGTTTGCAGATAATCTTCCATGTGGTGCAGCACGCCCGCAGCGCCACCGGTGGTCGTGGTAACATGAAAACGATCTGGCGCGAGGCGGGCGATCACGCCGTCGTCGCGGATGAAACCGTCCTCGCCCAAAAGTATGGCGTATTTGCAGCGGCCGGGGGGGAGAGATTCAAAATCTCCCGTGTACATCAGGTTCAGGAAGGCGGCGGCGTCTGGCCCAAGAACCTCGATCTTGCCGAGTGTGGAGGCGTCGAACAGGCCAATGCCGTTACGTACCGCACGGCATTCGCGGGCGACGGCGGCGTGCATGGTTTCGCCGGGCTGCGGAAAATACCGGGCGCGTTTCCAGGTGCCAACGTCTTCGAACACCGCGTCGCGATCGTCGATCGGGGTGCGGCGGATGGGATCGAACAGGTCCCCGCGCGCGGCGCCGGCGAAGGCGCCAAAGGACACGGGCGTGTAGGGCGGGCGGAAGGTGGTCAGGCCGATGTCCGGGATCGTCTGTCCGGTCAGCGCGGCAACGGAGGCGAGCGCGTTCAGATTGGCAGTTTTGCCTTGGTCTGTTGCCATGCCGGTGGTGGTGTAGCGTTTGATGTGTTCGATCGAACGGAACCCTTCGGCGGTCGCGATGGCGAGGTCCTTGGTGGTCACGTCGTTCTGGAAATCCACGAACGCCTGGGGATGCGGCGCGGCGGGAAGCGGCGGCGAGTTTGGGCCGAAACCCGGTTCGTTTTCGACCAGGAATGTCCTGGCCTCGCCGCCGCCCGCGCGGTGCCCTGCGGCAAGGCAGGCGGCGAGGTCGAATTCCCCCGCGCAGGCGCCCACGGACATTTCCGCCGCCGCGGAGGTTCCCGGCAAAAATACGCCGCTTGCAGGATCGAAGCGCAATTTTCCGCGCGATTGGGAGAATAAATGCACCGAGGGCGTCCAGCCGCCGGACATCAGAACCGTGTCGCAGGGGATGACCGGCGGGCCGCCCGTGGTTGTAACCAAACGCACGCGTTTGCGCCCGCCGGTGCCAGCGATCTGCGCGTTGGTCCAGACCGGGATGCCTGCGACCTTCGCGCGCGCGCGAAGGTCCGGATCGACATCCGCCCGGCGGTCCAGAATGCCCGCGACTCCCACCCCGGCCTTCGCCAAGGTAAACGCCGTGTGCCACGCTTGGTCGTGCGCGGTCGCGATTACGGCCCGGCGGCCCGGAAGCACGCCGTAACGCGTCAAGAACGTCGCCGCCGCACCTGCCAGCACGATCCCCGGACGGTCGTTGCCCGGAAATACCAAAGGACGCTCGATGGCGCCCGCCGCGATCACGACGCGCTTCGCCCGCACGAACCAGAGCCGTTCGCGCGGCAGGCCGGGATCGGGCGTGCTCAGATGGTCGGTCACCCGTTCCACTAACGCGATCATGCCGTCAGGATACCAGCCAAACGCTGTTGTCCGGGTCAGCACGGTTGCCCGTCCGCGCAGCCCCTGACCGATCCATTCCGCGGCCGGGATGCCGTCAATCGCCACGTTTGGCCGGGATAACAACGATCCACCCAACTCGGCTTGTTCATCGCACAAAATAACACGCCCAGGGGCGGATTTTGCTGCGGCCAGTCCCGCTGGACCGGCGCCGATCACCAAAACATCGCAATGGGCGTAACGATGGAGGTAACGGTCTGTATCGGGCGCGACCGGCGCCCGCCCCAACCCGGCGGCGGCCCGGATCGCCGGCTCGTAAATTCGTTTCCAAAACGATACTGGCCACTTGAATGTCTTGTAGTAAAATCCGGAGCCCAGTAAAGGCGCTGCCAAACCGGCCACTGCTCCCAGATCGAAGTTGACGGACGGCCACGCATTCTGCGTGTGCGCGACCATTCCGTCATAAATCTCCACAACCGTCGCCCGGAGATTCGGCGTCGTCCGCCCATCCCTGCGGACCACTGTCACCAAGGCATTCGGTTCCTCCGCGCCCGCCGCGATCGGTCCCCGGGGGCGGTGATACTTGAACGAACGGCCAAGTAACCAAACCCCGTGCGCCAATAACGCCGAAGCCAGTGTATCGCCCGCGAAGCCGTCGTAAGCCCGCCCATCGAACACGAACCGCACAACCTGGCCACGGCCTACACGCCCGCCGGAGGGGAGCCGGTATGCCTGTGTCATTGGGCGAGATGTCCGTGTTTGGACAGGCGCCTTGGCTCCGCCCCGGCCCCCGTGAGGGCTCCGCCCTTCGATCCCGCCAAGGGCTCGCCCTTGGAACCCCGGGGTTTGGTTGGGAGTGAGAGGGCGCCTACGCGGTTGTATCGACATCCGAGCAGGCGCCCTCTCACTCCCAACCAAATAATGGGTTTGCAAAGGCGAGCCTTTGCTGGCGTCCAGGGGCAAAGCCCCTGGCGGGGTCCGGGCGTCTCTCCAAACACGAGCACCTCCCCCGGCCGCCCGGTCATTCCGGCCGCCCTTCGCCAGGCTTGTAGGTCGCGGCGATGCGGTCTGTGACGGTGTCGCGCAGGCAGTTGAAGAAGCGGCCGCAGCCATGTTGGTGCCGCCAGCGTTCGGCGTGCGCGCCTTTGGGGTTCGCGCGGAAATAGAGGTAGGCGGCCCATTCTTCGTCCGTCGTGGCTGCCGGGTTCGCTGGGCGCGCGATATGAGCCTGGCCGCCGTGATGGAATTCGGACTCTGGCCTCGGGCCGCACCAGGGGCAGGGGATCAGCAGCATCAGTGCGACACTGCGGCGGCGGCGGCTTCGTCGATGAGGCGTCCGGTGCGGAAGCGATCCAGATTGAACGGCGCGGCGATCGGGTGTGGCGCGTTCCGGGCGATGGTGGCGGCGAAGACGTGGCCGGAGCCGGGAGTGGCTTTGAAGCCGCCGGTGCCCCAGCCGCAATTGACGAACAGGCCGGGCACCGGGGTCAGTCCGATAATGGGCGAGCGATCGGGCGTACAATCCACGATCCCGCCCCAGTTTCGCAGCATCCGCAGGCGGCGGAAGGTGGGGAACAGCTCGCAGATCGCTTCCAGCGTGTGGGCGGCGACGTGCGGGCCGCCGGCCTGGCTGTACGACGGATAGACGTCCGTGCTGGCGCCAATGACCAACTCGCCTTTATCGGATTGCGAGATATAGGCATGGACTGTGTTCGACATCGCGACGCAGGGCATCGCCGGCTTGACGGGCTCTGAGACCAGCGCCTGGAGCGGGAAGGATTCCAGCGGCATTCGAACCCCCGCCATTGCCATCAGAACCGAGGTATGGCCCGCGGCGGCGACGCCGATTTTTCCGGTCCGGATCGGACCGCGGCTGGTTTCCACGCCAGTCACCGCGCCATCCGGGCCACGGGATATGCCGGTCACCTCGCAATTTTCGACGATATCGACGCCCAGAGCGCTGGCGGCGCGCGCGTAACCCCAGGCCACCGCGTCGTGGCGCGCGACCCCGCCCCGCCGTTGCAGCGCCGCGCCCAGTACCGGGTAACGAACCCGCTTCCCAATATCCAGCGGCGGACAAAACGCCTTCGCCTGTTCCGGCGTCAGCCATTCGTTGTCGATACCCTGTTCGCGATTGGCGTGAACGTGGCGGCGAAAGACGCGGACATCGTGTTGGTTATGTGCCAGCATCAGCACGCCGCGCGGCGAATACATGACGTTGTAATTCAACGCCTGAGACAGGCCTTCCCACAGCTTCAACGCGTGCTCGTAAATCGCCGCGCTCTCGTCCCACAGATAATTCGACCGGACGATCGTCGTGTTCCGGCCGGTATTGCCGCCGCCCAACCAGCCCTTGTCGAGGACCGCGATATGTCGAAACCCATGCTCCGACGCCAGGTACCAGGCCGTCGCCAGCCCATGGCCGCCCGCCCCCACGATGACCGCGTCGTAAGCCGCTTTCGGCGCGGGCGACCGCCATTGCTCCCCCCACGTTCCGCCAAAGGCGCGCCGCAGCAAGGACCAGGCGGAGAATGAGGTGAGACCGGTCATGCACCCGTTCTCTCAACCTGGACGCGGCGGCGCAAGCTGGGTAAGCAAACGGTGAGGCAAAGGGGACGCTGTCATGGCTGAGTACGACTATATCATCGTGGGCGCCGGCTCGGCCGGGTGCGTGCTGGCGAACCGGTTGACGGAGGTTCGAAGCAACCGCGTCCTGTTGCTGGAAGCCGGGCCGCCGGACAAATCGATGTGGATCAAAATCCCGGCGGGATTCACCAAATTGCTTAACAGCCCTGTTTATAACTGGAATTTTTCGACGGAGCCGGAACCGAACGCGCATAATCGTTCCATCCCCATCCCGCGCGGCCGCACTCTGGGCGGGTCCAGTGCCATCAATGGCATGTTGTACGTGCGCGGCAACCCGCTCGACTACAATACCTGGGCGCAATACGGGAACCGCGGCTGGTCTTATGAATCGGTGCTGCCATATTTTAAAAAGGCGGAACGATTCGATCCCGGCGGCGACAATTCGCGGGGCACCGATGGGCCGTTGAATGTCACCAACATGGTCGAACGGGCGGAATTGCTGGACGCGTTCATCGACGCGGCGGGGGCGGAGGGCTATCCGCGCAACCCCGATTATAACAACGGCAAGCAGGAAGGCTTCGGGTACTACCAGGTTACGCAAAAGGGCGGCGAGCGTTGGTCCACGGCGCGCGGCTTTCTCGACCCGATCCGGAACCGGCCCAATCTGCGGATCGAAACGGATGCTTACACGACCAAGGTGATTCTGGACGGCAAGCGCGCCGTGGGCATCGCGTATACCCAGCACGGCGTCGCGAAAGAGGCCCGCTGCGACAAGGAAGTCATTCTTTCTGCAGGCGCGGTCAAATCGCCGCATATCCTGGAATTGTCTGGCATCGGCCAGCCGGAATTGCTGTCTTCGCTCGGCATCCCGGTTACGCACGAACTGAAGGGGGTGGGCGAGAATTACCGCGACCATTACGCGCCGCGGATGAACTGGCGGGTGAAGCTGCCGGTGACGCTGAACGATCGCGCCCGCGGCTTCGCGCTGGCGAAGGAAGTGTTCAAATATTACACGCAGCGGCGCGGTATCCTGACCTATACGGCGGGAATCGTTTACGGCTTCGTGAAGACTCAGGCGGATATGGAAGAGCCGGACGTGCAGTTCCATTTCGCGCATGCGAGTTACGGCAACGCGCAGACCCGCGATCTGGAACGGGAGCCGGGAATGACGTTGACGGTGTATCAGTGCCGTCCGGAATCGAAGGGCTCGATCCATATCAAAGTCGCCGATCCAAACGCCGCGCCCGCGATCCGCCCGAATTTTCTCGACGATCCGATGGACCGGCGCGTGTTGGTCGATGGCATGAAGATCGGGCGGAAAATCATTGAAAGCGCCGTGCTGGACAAATATCGCGCGTTCGAGATGAACCCGGGCCCGAAGGTTCAGACCGACGAGGAATGGCTGGATTTCGCCCGCGGCAACGGGCAAACGACCTATCATGTGATCGGCACATGCAAGATGGGCCAGGATCCTTTCGCGGTGGTGGACGACCAATTGCGTGTCCGCGGGATCGCGGGCCTGCGCGTTGTCGATGCCTCGATCATGCCGACCGTGCCATCGGGCAATACCAATGCCGCGGTCATCATGATCGCGGAAAAGGGCGCGGACATGATCAAGGCGGCGGCGGAAGAAGGCCTGCGTTCCGCGGCATGACGGGCCGTCCAAAAGGGAGAACAGCCTGGCGAGTACCGGACGGGAGAGGCGGCGTGCATGGTTCGGTTTGAGTCGGTCTATGCGAGATATCCGAGGCAGGGCGTCCTGAGTGGCGGCCCCGAGGTGCTACGCGATGTTTCGTTCGAACTGGGGCGGGGCACATTTTGCTGGCTGCTGGGTGAAACGGGAGCGGGCAAAACGTCTGTGTTGCGGCTGATCGGGCTGT
>JAYWAX010000031.1:0-7286 GCA_043782125.1 Acetobacteraceae bacterium
CGGGCCAGAAAGTCGGCTCGGTCGCCGAGCTTGTCAGCAAACTCCGCACCGAAGCGAAGGTGATCTGATCATGGCCGTTCTTGTTCTGCTCGAATTCGACGCGGTCGGCATCAAGCAACCGTCGCGGTCCGCTGTCGCCGCCGCCCTGGCGCTTGGCGAAGTCCATGCCCTCGTCGCGGGTATCGACCTGGCCGGTGCCGCCGCCGCCGCCGCGAAGATCGCCGGAGTCACGAAAGTTCTCACGGCGGAATCGCCCGCTTTGGACCATCTGATGGCGGAGACGACCGCCGCGCTGCTGGTGGCGATGGCGCCAGGTTACACGCATATTCTGGCGGCCACGACGGCGGTCGGGAAGAACGTGCTGCCGCGGGCGGCCGCGCTGCTGGACGTCCAGCCGATCAGCGACATCGCCGCCGTGGTGGATGCCGACACCTTCGTGCGCCCGATCTACGCCGGCAACGGCATGGCCACGGTGAAGTCCTCCGACCCGAAGAAAGTCATCACCGTCCGCGCCGCCAGCTTCGATCCCGTCGCGGCCGAAGGCGGTTCGGCGTCGATCGAGGCCGTCGCCATCGGCGAGCTGCCGGGACTGTCGAAGTTCATCTCCGCCGAGCTGTCGAAAAGCGAACGCCCCGAACTGACCGCCGCCCGCGTGGTGATTTCCGGTGGACGCGGGATGCAGAACGGCGATAACTTCAAACTGCTCGATCCGATCGCCGACAAACTTGGGGCCGCTGTTGGCGCCTCGCGCGCCGCGGTCGACGCTGGTTTCGTTCCCAACGAATACCAGGTTGGGCAAACGGGCAAGATCGTCGCGCCGGAGTTGTACATCGCCGTCGGTATCTCAGGTGCCATCCAGCACCTCGCCGGCATGAAGGACAGCAAGGTCATCGTGGCGATCAATAAGGATGAGGAAGCGCCGATCTTCCAGGTCGCCGATTATGGCCTGGTCGCCGATCTTTTCGCCGCGTTGCCGGAACTGGCCGCGGAATTGGAGCGCCCCTGAATGAATGTAGACGTCAAACCGAGTCCCGATGGCGCCATGATGGCCGATCCGGTGGAAATCCGCCGGATCGGGATCGTCGGCGCGGGCCAGATGGGCAACGGTATTGCCCATGTCTGCGCCCTCGCGGGGATGCCGGTCACAATCGTGGATATCAAGGCCGACGCTTTGTCGAAGGCCATGGCCACCATGGCCCGCAACATGGACCGTCAGGTCAACCGCACCGTCATCTCCTCCGACGACCGGGACGCGGCCTTGGCGCGGATTAACACCTCCACCGGCTACGAAGCGCTTGGCGACGCGGATCTGGTAATCGAGGCCGCGACGGAAAAAGAGGACGTCAAGCGGCTCGTCTATCAAACGATGATGCCGCATCTGAAACCCTCGGCGATGGTGGCGTCCAACACGTCGTCGATTTCGATCACGCGTCTGGGGGCGTCTACCGACCGGCCGGAAAAATTCATCGGCATGCACTTCATGAACCCGGTTCCGGTCATGAAGCTGGTCGAAGTGATTCGGGGTATCGCGACCGACGAGCCGACCTTTCTTTCCGTCCAGGCGCTTGCCCGGAAGCTGGGAAAGATCACGGCGGTGTCGGAGGATTTCCCGGCCTTCATCGTCAACCGCATCCTGGTGCCGATGATCAACGAGGCGGTTTACGCGCTGTACGAAGGCGTTGGATCGGTTTTGGCAATCGATACGTCGATGCATCTGGGCGCCAACCATCCCATGGGACCGTTGGAACTGGCGGATTTCATCGGGCTGGATACTTGCCTGTCGATCATGCAGGTGCTGTACGATGGGTTGTCGGACAGTAAATACCGCCCGTGTCCGCTGTTGGTGAAATATGTCGAGGCCGGCTGGCTGGGACGTAAAACCGGCCGCGGGTTCTACGATTACTCGCAGACGCCGCCGCGCCCGACGCGCTAAGCATCGGGCTTTCGGGAAGCCAAAGGCCGTCCGCCGCCCGCGCCGGGGCTTTCATGCGCCGCCCGCGCCGGGGCGACGCCCAGGCCAATCGCTTGAACGACACCGCTGGGCCTATCCCCGTCATGGCACGGCTCGACCGGGCTATCCGGAGCGGCACCATCCCCGGAACGAAGGCACCAGATGGTTACTCGCGGGGATTTCTTCGCGAACGGAACCGTCGGCGCCGGCTCCGATGGCCCGGCCGACTCGTACCATGACGGGGAACGGCACGCAGCCACATTCAAGCGATTGCCCAACGGTGAGGCCTCTGTCGCATCGGTCGTTGGGCCGCTAATTTCCGTGGCGCCATGGTCCGCGTCCGGTCGTGGCCTTGAAAGAGAGACCGCCCTCATGCGCCGCGTTTTACCGTTTTTGACGTTCCTGTCGCTCGCTGTATCCGCCCAGGCGGGCGATCTTCGTATTGGACGGGCGACGGAGCACGGGTCGCTCGATCCGCATTATTCCGATCTGGGCAGCGACGTGGCGACGGCAGAGAACGCGTTCGAAAGCATGATCCGTTTCGATTCGAAATTGCAAATACATCCGTCGCTGGCGCTGTCGTGGACGTCGATCGATCCGTCGACATGGGAGATCGAATTGCGGCCGGGCGTGACGTTCCACGACGGATCGCCGATGACCGCCGCCGATATCGCGTTTTCGTTGAACCGCGCGCGCGATATTCCGAACAGCCCAGGCCCGCTGGCGAGTTTCGTAAGGCCGGTGAAGGAGGCGGTGGTGGTGGGACCGTTGCGCCTGCGGATTCATACCGTAAACCCGACGCCATTGTTGATGGA
Source organism: Acetobacteraceae bacterium (assembly GCA_043782125.1). GTDB lineage: Bacteria > Pseudomonadota > Alphaproteobacteria > Acetobacterales > Acetobacteraceae > Rhodopila. The sequence continues at coordinate 2,767 of JAYWAX010000031.1, forward strand.
CATGATCGGGCGCATTTTCATTGTCCCGGCCAAATTGGGCGCGTCCGTCGCGAACGAGGATTTCAACGCGGGCCGCGCCATGATTGGTACAGGGCCGTATCGTTTCAAATCCAGCGCGCCGGGCGATAATGTCGTTTGGTCGGCCTGGCCTGCTTATTGGGGCGGCAAACCGGATTACGGCACGGTGACGGTGAAGTTTTTGTCCAATCCAACGTCTCGCGGCGCGGCGATGCTGTCCGGATCGGTGGATGTGATCGAGCAGATTCCGCCCGCCGATATCGCCGTATTTCAGAACCGTCAGGACATGACGTTGTACGAAGCGGTCTCGACCCGGGTGGTTTACATCGCGATGGATCAGGGGCGCGACGACAGTCCGTTTGTCACGGACAAGGACGGCAAGGCCTTGACGGTCAATCCGTTCAAGGACCGGCGCGTGCGGCAGGCTTTGTCGCAGATGATCAACCGTCAGGCGATCGTGGAACGGGTTCTGTCCGGTGCCGGGCAGGCGACGGGCCAGATCGTTCCAGAGGGGATGGGGGGCCACGATCCGCGCGCGCGGCCGGTCGCGTTCGATCCGGCAGGCGCGAAAGCGCTGCTGGCGGAAGCGGGTTATCCCGACGGGTTTGGCGTGACCTTGCACGGGTCCAACAACCGGTTTCCGAACGATTCCCAGGTGGCGCAAGCTCTGGGCCAAATGTTCGCGCGGGGCGGGATGAAGGTGAACGGCGTCGAGGTCGTGCCGTACAACGTCTATGCGCCGGCGGCGACGCAGCGGAAATACAGCCTGTTTATTTTCAGTTACGGCAGCGTCGCGAGTTCCTCGCTGAACGGGCTGACGGGCATTCTCGCGACGTATGACGCGGCGAAGGGGACGGGGTCGTTGAATCGGGCGCGGTATTCGAACCCCGGGTTCGACGCGATGCTGGCGCGGGCGTCGTCGGAATTCGATCCGGCGAAGCGCGGCGCGATGTTGGTGGAAGCGACGGGCGTGGCGATGGCGGATGCCGCCATCCTGCCGCTGTATTGGCAGAAGCTGTACTGGGCTGGCCGCAAGGGGTTTGTGGTGGACGCTGATCGGGGGGAGGCGACCTCAGTACATTTCGTACACCCGCCAAGGTAAAAATCGCATAGCATCCGGCGCGATGACAGCGGATGCGCACGCGGCTGCGGAATTTTACAGGACCTCGCGCGGGGCGGTGACTGCGCGCGTGATCCGCGCCCGGATTGCGGCGGTGTGGCCGGATGTTTCGGGCTGCGAGGTCCTGGGGCTTGGCTATGCCGTGCCGTATCTGCGGGCGTGGGAGGGCCAGGCGTACCGGCGCATTGCGCTGACTCCGGCGCAAATGGGCGCGATCCGCTGGCCACCCGATGCGCCGGCCCTGTCCTGCGTGGCGGAAGAGGACGCGCTGCCGTTTCCCGACCTGGTGTTCGATCGCATCCTGCTGGTGCATGGGTTGGAGATGGCGGAGAACGCGCGGCGGCTGATCCGCGAGGTATGGCGGGTGTTGAAGGATGACGGGCGGTTGCTGATCGTGACGCCGAACCGCACGGGGATGTGGGCGTACTGGGACAGCACGCCGTTCGGGCATGGCCAACCCTACACGGCTGGCCAGTTGGGCCGCTTGCTGTCCGGGGCGTTGTTCCGGGTCGAACGGCACGATCCCGCGCTGTGGATGCCGCCTTGGCGGGCTCGCCCGATCCTGCGCCTGGCGCCATTGTTCGAACGATTTGGGCAGCGTCTGATGCCCGGCCTCGCGGGCGTGACAATCACCGAAGCGGTGAAGGATGTTTACGCGGCATTGCCGTTGCGGGCGGCCACACGGCGGCGGCTGGTGCGGGTGGAGGCGGCGTGATCGCCGATTGATCCGCGTCAAGGCGTGATCCGGCAAAGTCATGCAAGGTCGCGTCAGAAAACGAGAGGCAGGCCATGGCCAAACAATCCAGCCGTCAAACGAATGGCGATGCGGAAGCGCCGCCCGCGGAGCCGGTGCCGCCCGGCGCGATGCCCGAGGCCGCGCCACGGGTGGAGACTTCGGCAGCCCATACGCTCGCCGCGATGCGCCACGATCCGGCGGCGATCCGGCGCTTGTTCGAATCGGGTGAGTATCCGTACAAGACCTCGATGCGGGAGTCGGCCTACGAAGCCCACATGCTGGAATTGCAGCGAGAGCTTTTGAAGGCGCAACGCTGGGTCGAGGACACCGGCCAACGCCTGATCGTGCTGTTCGAAGGGCGCGACGCGGCAGGCAAGGGCGGCACGATCAAGCGGTTCACCGAGCATATGAACCCGCGCACGGCACGGATCGTCGCGCTGCCGAAGCCAACCGAGCGGGAGCGAACGCAGTGGTATTTCCAGCGCTATATCGCGCATTTGCCGGCGGCCGGGGAAATCGTGTTGTTCGACCGGTCCTGGTATAATCGTGCGGGTGTCGAGCGCGTGATGGGGTTTTGCGCGCCGAACGAATATCTGGAATTCATGCGGCAATGTCCGGACATGGAACGGATGTTCGCGCGCTCGGGCATTATCATGATGAAATTCTGGTTCTCGGTCAGCCGGGAGGTGCAGCGCAAACGATTCGCCGACCGGGAGACCGATCCGTTGAAGCAATGGAAGCTGTCGCCGATCGACCGGGCGTCGTTGGATAAGTGGGACGATTATACCGAGGCGAAGGAGGCGATGTTCTTTTACACCGATACCGCCGACGCGCCGTGGACGATCGTGAAGGCGGACGACAAGAAGCGGGCGCGGTTGAACGCGTTGCAGCATTTCCTGTCGCAGTTGCCATACGATGGCAAGGACCGGAGCATCGTCACGGGACCGGATCCGTTGATTGTCGGGGCCAGTTCGCACGTGATCGGGACCGATCCGCACATCATCGGCAAGACAGTGCATCCGGCCTTGAAGCGGGCTCGCGATCCCGCCGCCTGACGATCAGGTCAGCGCCGCGCCTTTGCGTTCCGGGATCAACGCCCACATCGCGATCATGTCGATAACGTACAGCACCGCCAGCAGCGCGATCGCGGTTTCAAATCCTTGCGCGCCAGACACGGCGGCGATGGCGACGGGACCGAAGCCACCGATGGCGCGCCCGATATTGAACAGCACGTTCTGGGCTGTGGCACGGGCTTCCGTGGGGTACAGCTCGCTCATCAGCGCGCCGTAACCGCCCAACATGCCGTTGATGAAGAAGCCCATGACGGCGCCGCCGATCAGCAAAGCGGTGGCGTCGGTCAGGCGGGAATAGACCACCACCATGATCGCCGCCCCCAGCATATAACTCAGGAACGCGGGGCGGCGTCCGATGCGGTCGGCGATCTGGCCGAAGGCGAAGATGCCGATGGCCATGCCAAGGATGGTGACGCTGGTCCAGACCGCAGATTGGGTCAGGCCGAAGTGGAATTTCGCCGACAGGTAATTCGGCAGCCAGATCATCACGCCGTAATATCCGAAGTTCTGCACGGAACAGAGGATGACCAAGCCCAGACTGATGCGGGCGGTGGCGGCGTCGGCGCACAGGAGGCGAAGGGGCGAGAATTGGCGAGGGCTGTGCTGGTGGGCAACGAAGACATCGGGCTCGTGTAGGGTGCGGCGGATGAAAAAGGCCACGACGGCGGGGAAGACTCCGATGGCGAACATGCCGCGCCAGCCAACGATGGGCAGCAGGATCGGCGTGACCAGGGCCGCGGTCAGCACGCCCGCCTGCCAGCCGAGACCGACATAGGAGGAGGCGCGGGCACGCTTGGCGGCGGGCCAGGATTCGGCGACCAGGGCCATGCCGATCCCGAACTCGCCGCCAAGCCCCAATCCGGCCACCGACCGGTAGAACAGAAGGTCCCAATAGCCTTGGGCGAGCGCGCACATCCCGGTGAAGACGGCGAAGAGGACGATGGTCCAGGTGAGGACTCGCACGCGGCCCAGACGGTCGGACAGGGCGCCGAATGCGACGCCGCCGGCAACGGCGCCAACCAGGGTCGCTGTGATCAGGCTGGCGGATTGCGGGGCGGTGAGGCCCAGATCGGGGGCGATGACGCGGAGCATGAAGCCAAGAATCAGCAGGTCGAAGCCGTCCATGGCATAGCCAAGGGCGCTGCCGATAAGGGCTTTGCGGGCCTGAGGCGTGACGGGCGCGTCCGCAGATTGGGCGGTGGTGGATGACATGGCGGTTTCCCCGGCGGATTTTTGAGCGATCCGTTTGCGAATGAGAAGAGTGTCGGAAGGATCGCGGTCCGGAGCAAGGGGGCGGGCTTTGCTGCCCCGGGGGCAATCGCTTGAATTTGGCCGCACGCTTTTCCCCGTCATGGCACGGCTCGACCGGGCCATCCGAACCGGTGCCGGCGGCTCCGTTCGCGAAGACATCCCCGCGCGGGATCATCCGGTGTCTTCGGTCCCGAGGTGTTGCCGCTCCAGATGGCCCGGTCGAGCCCTAATCCATGCCCACAAGTAATATCGCCTCCGGATCGATCGAAAAAAAGCTGGCGCGGCGCGGCCCGAGTACGATTCTCTCTCCCTCGGCAACCGG
>JAYWAX010000032.1:0-2623 GCA_043782125.1 Acetobacteraceae bacterium
TGGGCCGGCGCCGCGTCCTCCTTCGCCACCAGCGACTGCAATTCCGCCGTCGGAATGTTCCGCCGCTTCGCCGCCCCGTGTGTCAGCGTTTCGACTTCGATGGGCTTTTTGGCCATGTCCCTACATCCTCCCCCGGGGCACGCGGCGCGCTGCCTGGCGCCTGTCCTCCGGCCTGCGTTCCTTTGTCTTGTCCGCGGTCTGCGCCGCCATGCGACCACGCCGATGGCAACATGGGCCTTGCATATCGGGCATATATGCCCGATATGATCCCCATGAAACCCGCTGACCTGCTGCGCCGCTTACGACGCCTCGCGTCAAGACGCGGGTGGCACGTGGTCGAAACCGAAGGCGGCAACCACATGAAGGTCGTGCTGAACGGCAAGCGCACCGTCGTCGGGCGGCACCGCACCGATCTGAAGACCGGCACTCTGCTCGGCATCCTGAAGCAACTCGGGCTGCGGCCATCCGACCTGGAGGACTAACCATGCGCTATGCCTACCCCTACGTCACCGAACCGCAGCCCGAGGGCGGCTGGACCGTGACCTTTCCCGACGTGCCGGAGGCGATCACCCAGGGCGATACAACAGCGGAGGCCGCTGCCATGGCCGAAGACGCGCTGGTCTCCGCCCTCAGTTTCTACATCGACGCCAATGAGGCCCTGCCGCGCCCCTCGCCCGCGCACCACCGTCCTGTGGCCATCGTGCCGCCTTTGGTGGCCGCCAAGCTGGCGTTGCACGACGCGATGCTGGAGTCCGGCCTGTCCAATGTCGCCCTGGGCCAGCGCCTCGGCCTGGAGGAAAAGGCTGTGCGCCGGATGCGCGACCTGCTGCACCGGAGCCATATCGGGCAGATTGAAACGGCTTTGCGGTTGCTGGGAAAGCGGCTTGAGGTCCAGGTGCTGGAGATGCAGGCGGACTGACACGGGCGGGGTCAATTTCATGTCCGTCACCGCCTCACGCCGGCCGCGAGGCGGTAAACGGCATGGCCACTGTCTCCAGCGTCGTCAGGTCGATCCGTTTCGACGCCCGGTCGATATCGAACCCCACGACCTCGCCCTTTGCGTTCAGATCGACGTTCAGCCCATCCACGACCTCCCGCGCTTCCGTGCCGGGTTCGGGTTTCAGTTCGATGTAAAGACTGTCGGTGTCCGGGTTGTAGTGCAGCTTCATGGCGAGTCCTGACGATCGCAACGGTGGAAGAAGGCACCGCGCGGAACGTCGCGGCAAGCCACGGCGCCGCCCGGCTCAGGCGACCACCAGAGGCTTGATCGCGGCCAGTTCGTCGCGGGCGGCAATCGCCGCTTTGGACAGATCGTGATCCGTTTGCAGGCTGATCCAGAATTGCGCCGACGTGCCGAACACCCGCGCGAGGCGCAGAGCCGTGTCGGCCGTGATCGGCTGCTGTTCCCGCATCAGACGTTCCACCCTGGTGCGGTCTTTCAGGCCCATGGCTTTCGCAAGACCGCCGGCGGTCAGGTGATAACCGGGCAGGAATTCTTCCCGCAGATGCTCGCCCGGGTGCGGCAAAGGGGAAACAAAGCCGGAGAAATCGTAAGCGTCCATAATGTTTTCCTTCGCGAGCCTTTGGGCCTTCAGTGGTAATCGATGCGCGTGAGTCCGTATGTGCCACATTTTCGGCATTTGTGCCGCTCCGGATGGCCCGCTCGGGGGCGGGCCATGACGGGGAGGGGACGGGCCCACATCCCAGGGAGGGTTCCTGCCCACATTCCGGGGACGGTCCAGTCACGCCGAAGCGGCCATCGCCGCGGACTGAGGCAGCGACTCGATCCATTCGTCAAACCGGGCCTCGATCTCGAACACCGCCGTGAACTCGGCAAAAGCCCAGCGCCCGAAGCGGCCGAGGTTGTTGACGCCGGGAATCCATAACGCGCGCATCGTCTCGGCTTTCAGTTGCGCGTCGCCACGGCGAAAGCCCTTGATCTCCACGATCACGTTCAGCGGATCGTCGCGCCCATCGTCCACGCGCAGCACAAAATCCGGCAAATACCGGCGGGGCGTGGCACCATCGCGGTATGGCACTTCCAACCCCAGCCCCTGGTTCTTCACATAGGCCAGCACGCGGGGATGCGCCTCCGCCACACGGCAAAACTCGGCTTCCCATTCGCTGTCGCAGGCCACCAGATTGACGTGGCAGCGCGCGGCATCGGTGGTCCAGCGTAACGGCTTGCTGGTGTTGAAGTTGACGAAGCGGGAGGCGCCTTCGGGATTATAGGCGTCCAGGATGGCCTTGATCCGCTTACTGCCCTCCACGCCAGCCTGGCAGGCGAGGTAAATCCGCTCCGCCGCCTGATCGGCCATTTCCTGATACATCAGTTGCGCCGGGAAGGTGCCGCCGGAGCAGCGCAAATAGCCCCGGTCGAGCCATTCGCGGGTGATGCGTTTCAGGGGCGTGAACAGATGCAGCTTCGGTTCCTCGCCAGGATCGCGGAAGTGTTTGTACAGCAAATGTTTCGCCAGGTTGAAGGCGACGGTGCCGGGGCGGACTTTGTCCAGATGTTTCACGTCCAGGGTGATGCCCTCGCCGACGATGCCTTCCAGCAGCACGGTGCAGGGGCCGACCAGCAGCGGCGTCAGTTCCAGCACGGAGTCGGGGCTGAAGGTGG
>JAYWAX010000033.1:0-2620 GCA_043782125.1 Acetobacteraceae bacterium
TCCGCCAGCGGCTCGACCAGCGCGATGCCGCCTGAGCGTCGACGGCCGGATCACGCAAATCTCACGCCAACATCACCGCGGGCCTGACCGGACGCTTACCTCCACTCGAACTTCGCGTGGAAAGAAGAACGCACGCTGGCAAAGGCGCATCGACATTTCAACGCGGAAATGGCGCGATGGGTGAAGGCTATGGGGGACCAAGGCGCGGACGCGATCGCGGCGGCCTTACGGGCCGGCCAGACAGTCTGGACGCCGGCCGGAATTTAATGACGATTCGTATAAGTCATAATTAACACCAGAGAGATCGTCCGTCGATCGACCCAAAGGACCGGATGCGGCGATACCGTATCGTTACAACTTCCGCACACCCCAGAACAGCGGCCCAGCGCCGAACTCGATATTCGTCACATTGTTTCGATACACAGTCGAGCCAAGCGCCTGACCAAGCGGAATATAGGGCACGTCGATCAGCGCCTGACGCTGCATGCCGGCGGCAATCCGCTGACGCGCGGACAAATCGGCGGTCACCAGCCACTCATCGCGCAGGGCTTCGATCCGGGGACTGTCCGGCCAGCCGCGCGACGCGGCCCGTCCGTTCGCCCGCAGCCAGTAATGTGTCGCGGGATCGGCGAAATCCAGGCCGGACGGATGGGTCAGATAAGCGCTCCAACCACCCCGCTCCACCGGTTCGGCCGAGGTCAACGCGCGCTGCATACTGCCCCAATCGGCGGTGCGTAATTCGACATCGATGCCGATTTTCCGCAGCATGTCCACGCCGACATTGCCTAACGCCGCGAAGGACGCATATTCCGGCGCGACCGGAACGACCGCCTTTTCACCCTTATAACCGGAGGCCTCGACCGCACGTTTAACGGCGTCGAGATCGCGCGGTCCGGTCAAAACCTCCAGGCCGGCCGATGTGGCCATCGCCGCATTCGGAGTAAAAAACCCAACGCCGGCGGTCCAGTTCCGCCGATCCGCGGTCGCGACGGCGGTCATGAATTCTTCCTGATCGACTGCGCCGATCACCGCGCGGCGTAAGGCGGGATTATTGAACGGCGGGTGCAAATGGTTGAACCGCATCCCGGCCATGGAGCCAAAGGCATTCATCCGTGTCACCGTCAGGTTCTTCGACTGACGCAACGACGGCAACAGGTCGTACGACGGGTTTTCCCACCAATCCATCTCCCCGGTCCGCATCGCCGCTGCAGCACTGGCGACGTCGGGCAGAATATGCCACTCGACCCGGTCGAAATGGACGATCTTCGGACCGGCAGTGAGACTCGCAGTGCCATTTGGACGCGGTAAATATTTTTCGTTTCGTTCATAAACAATCCGCGATCCCGTCAGATGCTCCTTTGCGATGAAGCGGAACGGGCCGCTGCCGACCATCTCCGTCACCTGCTTGAACGGGTCGGTCTTCGCCAGCCGTTCCGGCATCATGACACAAATGTTGGGCCCGGTTTTGGCGAGCGCGGCGGGCAGCAACGGGAACACGTGCTTAAGGCGAAAGCGGATCGTACGGTCGTCCGGCGCATCGATCTCGTCCGTCGCGGCCATCAACGTTTGACCGAAGCCGTCCCGCACCGCCCAACGGCGGATGCTGGCCGCGCAATCGCGGGCCAATACTTTCTCGCCATCGTGCCAGAGCAGCCCAGTACGGAGCGTGATCAGCCACGTCTTACCGTCATCGTCCACCTTGTGACCCTCGGCCATTTGCGGCTGAGGCCGATAGTCGCTGTCCAGGCCGTAAAGAGAGTCGAACACCATCGCGCCATGCGCGCCCACGACGTAAACCGTGGTCCAGATCGGATCCAGCGTACCCAGGTCGGATTGCGGAATGAATTTAAGGACCCGGCTCCCCTGGGCCTGAGAAATCCGCGGCGCGGCGAGCGTACCCGCGACGGCCGCGAGTAAGCCCCGGCGGCGCATGGGGGTTTGGGTCATTCTGGTTCCTCCGGGCTGACTGGGATTTTCCCCTGCCTTCCTGGAAGACTCGGACGAACCGGCGGTGTTCGGCAAGAGGGGGGTGCAGCTTCTTCCGGCACGGCGGCAGGCAAGGGCGGTTTGCCGCCCACGTCAGGCGATCCGTGCGTATAGGAGCCCCGATGGAACCGAGCCTCGCCGCTGGCGTGCTGGCAGCGGCCGGACACATAAGAATGGCCAGGGGAATACCCTGGCCATTCGAGGTCTCGACTTAAGCACGTTTCGTGGCCAGACCGGTAAAAACCGGCCAGGGCTTCGTTGAAGAAACGGACCCTTAGGCCGCGGCCTCTTCTTCCTCTTCGCGCTCCTGCTTCGGCCCGCTGTCGAGCCCCTTCGCCGCCGGATCGCGTTCGATCAGTTCAATCACTGCCATATCGGCCGCATCGCCATAGCGAATACCGGCCTTCAGAACCCGCGCATAACCGCCCGCTCGCGTCTTGTAACGTTCCGCCAGCGTCGTGAACAACTTCGTAACGATCGTGTCGTCCCGCAGCCGCGCATAGGCCAACCGGCGATTCGCCAGCCCACCCTTCTTGCCAAGCGTGATCAGCTTCTCAACCACCGGGCGCAATTCCTTCGCCTTCGGCAAGGTCGTCGTGATCTGCTCATGCTTGATCAGCGCATGCGCGAGATT
>JAYWAX010000034.1:0-7270 GCA_043782125.1 Acetobacteraceae bacterium
TGGTGGCCTGCATCGTGGAAAACCCGGCGCCGCCCAGTCCGGTCAGCAGCAAGGCGATTGCGGCGATGAAAGGGTTTGTGGTCAGCGCGAAGACGATCAGCGTGATCATGTAGGCGATGACCCCGCCGAGATACGCGCGGCCGTAAAATTTCGGGGTCAGCCACACCGCGAGCAGTAGGGCGCCGGCAAAGGCGCCGATGCCGTCGAGGCTGGCGAGGATACCCACGCCCTCCGGTCCCAGAAGCAGGCGGTCGCGGCCAATCACGGGGATCATGCTGGTGAAGGGCCAGGCGAAGATGTTGTAGATGACGGTGACGACCAAGGTGCCGATCAGGCGTTTGTCGCCTTTGACGATCGTCAGGCCCTCGGCAATGCGGGCCAGCACGGCGCCCGCGCCGGGGGCTGGCGGGATGCGGCTTTGGATGGTCAGGGTGGCGGCCAGGGCGGTCGCGTACATCGCAATACTCAGAAGGAACACGCCCTCGATCCCAATCCCCGCCAGTAAGAACCCGCCCACCGCTGGGCCGACCATGCGGCTGGCATTGTTGGCGCCGACGTCGAGCGCCATGGCGGTGCCCATGTGCTCGCGGCCCACCACCTCGCCCATCATCATGCGGCGCACCGGGTTGTCGGTGGCCCAACCGCAGCCGTTCACGAAGCTGGCGGCCGCCAGGTGCCAAACTTCCAGGTGGCCGGTCCAGGCGAGGGCCGCAAGGGCGGTCGAGGTGCCGCCCATGAGCAGCAGGACGGCGATCAGGGTTTTGGCGCGGTCGAAGCGTTCCGCCAGCGCGCCCAGAAAGGCGCCGAAGAGGCCCATGGGGAGGAGGCGGAGCATGGTCATCATGGCCACCAGGAAGGCGGATTCGGTGCGCTGGTAGACGACGACTCCGATGGCGACGGTTTCCAGCCAGCGGACGGTGAAGACGATCAGTCCGGTGTACCACAGGCGCCAGAAGTCGGGCGCGCTGGCGCGGAGCATGCGCCGGAACGGCGAGTCGGTCACGTAAGGCGTATCCTCTCCGGGGGGCATTTGTCGCGCGCGAGTGCGATGGGGAGGATGCCCGATGGCGGGCGTAGGGGCCATGGGGCGGGGGGTGGCTGTCGACGGCTGCGGCATGACGGTTCCGGCGCGGTCAAAAGGAGAGATATTTGGATGATGCCTGGCACAGGTTTGCGGGGCGTCGCCGCCGGCCCAGGGTCAGATGTATAAGTAGGACGCTTAAATGGCGTCCCCGGCGGGATTCGAACCCACGGCCCCAGGATTAGGAATCCTGTGCTCTATCCTGCTGAGCTACGGAGACACGCACCGCATTATACATCGTGCCGCCGTCCGCGCGAAGCCCGAACGATCGACTCGGCCGAACCCGCGCCCCTCGACGCGGCCCCGGCGCCCGTGCCAGCCTGATGCGGGAAACAAAGGGAAAACGCCAACCATGACCATCCGGACCGCAGGCCACCGGACGAATGCGGCAACCGTCGCGACCGGCGGCGTCGAGACTGGCGGCGTCGAGACTGGCGGCGTCGAAACTGGCAGCGTCGAAACCGGCACCTCCTGGTTGATCGCGACAGTGGCGCTGGCCATTCTCGCCATTGCCTATGGCGGGCCGCTGCTGTCGGCGATCGCCATGAAGCCGATCGCGGCGGACCTTGGCACGGCGCGTTCGGCGCCGGCGCTGGCGGCGTCCTTGTCGTATATCGGCGCCGGTCTGGGCGGCATCTTCATGGGCTGGCTGTCCGAACGCGTGGGTCTGCGCGCGATTGTCGTATTTGGCGCGACGATGATCGCGGCGGGCATGGCGATCTCGGCCTCCGGTGGATTGACGGCGCTTTATATCGGCCATGGGGTGTTCATCGGACTGTTCGGGGCGTCGTGCATGTTCTCCCCGATCGTGACCTATATCTCACGTTGGTTCGATCTACGGCGCGGCGCGGCGATCGCGTTGATTTCTTCGGGCCAGTATATCGCGGGCGCGGTCTGGCCGGGCGTGTTCCAGGTCGCGGTGGAGGCAGCGGGCTGGCGGCACGCGATGTTTTATTACGCCGCGACCGTCGTGGTGCTGGTCGTTCCTTTGGCGTTGATCTTCCTGCGCCGTCCGCCTGAAGCCCCTGCGTCCGGCGGCGCGCACCACGGCCCTCCGCCGGGAACGCGTGTCGCGGGGATGCATCCCAATGCCGCGTTGGCGGTGTTTTGCGTCGCGATCTTCTGCTGCTGCGTCACCATGTCCATGCCGATGCAGCACATGGTCGCCTTTTGCTCCGATATCGGCATCGGCCCTGGGCGCGGCGCGGCCATGCTGTCGGTTCTTCTCGGCACTGCTTTTTTCGCTCGCCAGTTCTGGGGCTGGCTGTCCGACCGGATCGGCGGCACCTGGACGGTGCTTTGGGGCTCCGTCAGCCAGGCCGCCGCCATGACCGGGTTTCTGCTGACCCAGAACGAGGCAGGTCTGTTCGCCGTCTCCGTCGCCTTCGGGCTTGGCTTCGCAGGCCTGATCCCAGCCTATGTCATGGCGATCCGGGAACATTTCCCGGCGGCGGAGGCCGGCTGGCGAGTCCCCGTCACCATGTTCGCCGGACTGCTGGGTATGGCCAGCGGCGGCTGGGGCGCCGGTGCGTTATTCGACATTTTCGGCACCTACGGCCCTTCCTTTGCGACCGGTTTAGGGTTTAACTTCTTGAACATATTTGTTATGTTGCCGTTTGCCATGCGCGAACGCCTCGCCCGGCCGCGTCCCGCGACCGCCTGACGGCGCCGCCCGCGTTCGGCAACGGACACGGATACGCCCACCGCAACACCAGGGGAGATGGATGGGGCCCGACGACGACACCGATGATACGATGGAAGAACAAACCCTCGCGTTTCAGCGGCCAGAGGGTTGGGATCCGTCGAACAGCGCGGGCGAACCGGTGCATCTCCTGTTGTTATTGGACGATAACGCGCCGCCGAAGCGGTATCCGCTTCATGCCTTACCCGTTGTAATTGGCCGCGTGCCGCCCGCCGACCTGGTGCTGGAAGGCACCACGGTGTCCCGCCGTCATTGCCGTTTCGAGCTGCAGGACGGCCAGTTGTGGCTCCGCGATCTGGGATCGACCAACGGCACCTTCCTGAACGGCACGCGGCTGGACGCACCCGCGATCCTGGAAGACGGGGGCATCGTGGGCGTCGGCGCCTATCGCCTGCGCTACCATCGCCGCGCCCAGGATGAGAGCAACGACGCGGACACGATGGACCGTGAATTGCGGGAGGCGGGGAAGTATGTTGCCTCCATCTTGCCGAAACCGGTGACCGACGGACCGGTGCGCGCCAACTGGTTTTACCAGCCCAGTACCCGGATCGGCGGGGACGCCTTCGGGTACCAGATGCTGGACGGACGGTATTTCTCCCTGTTCCTGCTGGACGTGTCGGGCCATGGCACCGGGGCGGCGATGCACGCCATGACGGTGGCGCAGGTGCTGCGCGAAAGGGTGCTGCCCGACGTCGATTTCCTCGATCCCGCTGCCGTCGTCAGCGGCCTGAACAGCCGGTTTCAGATGGATCGCAACAACGATCTGTTCTTGACGATCTGGTACGGCGTTTACGACACCCAGGACCGGGTGCTGGCCTTCGCCTCTGGCGGCCACCACGCCGCCTATCTCATCCCCTTCGACCGCACAGCCTGGGCGCCGCTCCCGCTGGAAACGCATAACCCCGTGGTCGGCATGCTGCCCGACGCCGAAATCGCGGCGGCGGAGGTGGAAGTGCCGGCAGGCAGTACGCTGCATTTGTTCAGCGACGGTGTATTCGAAATCACCGGGCGGGACGGCGGCGAACTCAGTCTGGACGACATTGTCGCGATGCTGCCAGAAACGATCGGCGCGAACGATGCGCCGGACGCGCCGCGCCGCCTGTACGACCGGGTCCGCGCGCTGGCCCGCCCAGGACCGTTGGACGACGATTTTTCGGCGCTGGTGTTCCGCTTCCCATAAGCCGCCGAATGCGCCAAGGTCATGTCCGCCCCCTTTGGGCGCCCACCGAGGGCGGCCTCCGGGACGAAGGAGTTGTTACGATGCAATCCCAGCGCATTCTTTTGATCGACACGGAGGAAGTCATTCCCGGTGTCACCAAGCTGAACCTCCGCGGCCGCCTGGACGCGGCCGGCGCGCAGGTCATCGACACCACCTTCGCCCAACTGGCGGGCGCACAGGAACGGCTGATCGTGGATTTGTCGCGCGTCAGCTTCATCGCCTCGGCCGGTCTGCGCACCCTGATCGCGGGGGCGCGCGGGTTGATCTCGCGCCAGGGCAAAATGGTGTGCCTCGACCCCGATCCGCTGGTCGAACAAGTGCTGGTGCGCAGCGGCGTCGATCGTCTGATCCCGGTCTGCCGCGACGTGTCGGAGGCGATCCGCCTGGTCAGCGTGGGCAGCGGCACCGGGGCGAACCGGGGCGACCCCGAAGACGAACCTTTGCCCTTCGACCTGGAAGTCGATCGCGCCATGACCGGTGTCCGCCGCGTCGGCGCCTGGGTTGACGAACTGGCGATCCTGCTCAACCTCAGCGGCGAGACGGAATACGCCCTGCGCCTGTGCCTGGAAGAAGCGGTCACCAATATCGTCAATCACGCCACACCCGAGCCCGGGACGGAGCGGGATTCCGTGGCGCTGCACATGCTGGCCGACTCGGCGAAACTGCGGGTCACGATCGCGGATCGGTGCGGTGCGTTCAATCCGCTGGCGACTCCCCTGCCCGGCCCCGACGATCCCGCGCCGGAAGGCGAAGGCGGACTGGGCATTACGCTGTTGCGCCGGCACGCGGACGAGGTCGGCTGGGTGCGGGACGGCCAGACCAACCGGCTGTCCATTACCATTCCGCGCTGAAAACCCCGGCGGAGGGATCAGCCCCACACAGGCAAACCCATCGCCGCCGCCGCGCCGCAAATCCAGAACGCGATCCGCCGGAACAGTGCCTCGCTGGCGCGGCGGAACAACCGGTTGCCCACTATAAGTGAAAACGCGTACGCCGGTAGCAACGCGAGCGACACCGCCAGGATCGGCAGGGTGAATATGCCCCGCCAGAGGTAAAGCCCCAGCGTGATCGCGCTCGTCAGCGCGAAATAGGTGAAAATGTTCGACCGGGCCCGCGCCGCGTCGGTCTGTCCCCCCAGCCAGAACAAAACCAGCGGCGGACCGCCAATACCAATGGCGCCGTTGGTGAACCCGGCGAACCCGCCAACAGCCAGGGACATCGCCCGCGCCGGCGTCCGGTGGTACCGCCAGCCACTGGCCAACGCCAAGGTCGATACCAGCACCATGCCGCACACGGCCCACCGCAGCGGGACCGGATCGACATGGACCAGGACCCAGACTCCCAGCGGAAGCGCGATTGTCGATCCGATCGTCAGCGGCCAGACCTCGGGCCAGTAAGCCCGGCGGAAGTGATATGGCAGATACGGCGCGGTCCCCAACGCGTCGATCACCCACAGTATTAGAATTGCCACGCGCGGGTCGTACAGTGCGCCCGCCAACGGAACAAAGACCAACGCCGCGCCGAAGCCGGAAAAGCCGCGAACGAGTCCGGCCAGCGCGGCAATGGCCAGAGCCCAGGGGAAACGAGAGTCGAACACCGCGGTGCATTCGGCGCAAAACGATGACGTCATGGCGGCTTTCTCGAACTCGGCGGCGGGATGTTCGCTGTCCGCGCGAAGGCGTGAGGCGCCGGCCGTTCTGTTTCAGTGATGACACGGTCCAACCGGATCATCGGGCCCGCGACGCCGCCGTGCATCGGAGCGAGATCGCGGCCGAACCTGCTTGAGTCGAGCGGGCGCGGCAGATTCAATTCTCCGGCCCAACCTGGACCATCATGGTAACGGAGTGGACAAGTCCGCGCGGCGAGGTCCAGCCCCCCTCCGCCATCGCCCGCAGCGTGTCCAAACGGCGTCAGGACGCCCGGATCGCCCCTTCCCGCTTCAACGCCCGCATCGTGTTCCGGAACGCCTGGACAGTCAGCGCCATTTCCTCCTCGCCATGCGTCGCGGAAATCCAGCCGGACGGGCCGGTATTCACATCGACCCCGTTCACCAGCAGCCCCATGCGGGTCTTCGCCGGCATCGGGTCGTGGCGCGATTTGTCGATCATCCGGGGCACATAAGGCACCGCATCGAACTTCGACGGCACGATGTCGCCGCCGTCCGGATTCGTGAAGATGTGCAGGCCGGAATAAGAGCCGTGGACCGCCCATTTTACGTGCTCGTCCTCCAGCACCTCGTTCATCTTCGCGCGAAGTTCGGCGCCAAACGCGTTGGCGCGGTCGCAGGCGTCGGAGTTCTTGAGGATCGTCAGCGCCGCCACACCGGCGGCGGCGGAGATCGGATTGGCGTTGAACGTGCCCTGGTGGCCGATTTTTTCCTGGCCGCGTTCCTTGGTCAGGCGGAAATCCAGCAGGTCAAGCACGTCTTTGCGCCCCACGACCGCGCCGCCCGGCAACCCGCCCGAGAGGATTTTCGCCAGAGTCGTCAGATCCGGCATAATGCCAACCGCTTTCTGCACGCCGCCGGAGGATACCCGGAAGCCGGTCACGACCTCGTCGAAGATCAACATCGTGCCGGCCTGGCGGGTGATGTCGCGCAAATGTGTCAGGAACGCGGGCACGATCGGCATTTTGCCGAAGCTGGCGCCAGTTGGCTCCAGGATCAGGGCGGCGATGTCCTTATGATCGGAGAACAGACGGTCGATGCCTTCGACGTCGTTGGGATCGGCCATCAGGATATTATCGGCGATCCCGCCCAATACGCCCGTCGCGGCCGAGCCGTCGAAGTGGTTCGCATAGCCGCTGGCGAGGTGGTCGTGCCAGCCGTGGAAATGGCCGCGGAATCGCACGATTTTCGACCGGCCGGTGAACGCGCGCGCCAGGCGCAGGGCCATCAAGGTCGCTTCGGTGCCGGAACTGGTGAAACGCACGCGTTCGGCGGACGGAACCATTTCGGATACGAGACAAGCCCAGTCGATCTCGGTTTCATGGCAGGCGCCGAAATGGGTGCCGCGGTCGATGGCGGCATGAACCGCGGCGGTCACCTCTGGCCGGTTATGACCCAGCAGCAACGACCCGTGCCCTCCGAAATAATCGACGTAACGGTTGCCATCGACGTCCCATTTCAAGGGGCCCTGAGCCCTGGTCACGTAGAGGGGATAGGGGTCGAAATGACGGCTGTCATGGGTCAGGCCGCTGGGGAACACGTCCTGCGCCCGCGCGGCCAGGCCGGCGGAACCAGGGGTCATCGCCTCGTACGCCGCGTTCA
>JAYWAX010000035.1:0-2617 GCA_043782125.1 Acetobacteraceae bacterium
CCGCGAACCCGCTTGCGCCCTCCGCCGCCGCTTGCCAACCTGTCCGCCGAATCACCCCGGAGGAAACCCGCCATGAACATCGACTTCACTGGCAAACGCGCCATCATCTGCGGCGGCAGCCGCGGCATCGGCAAGGCCATCGCCCTCGGCTTCGCGGCCGCCGGTGGCGACGTCTCCATCTGTGCCCGGGACGTGGCCACGCTGGAACAGGCGCGCGCGGAGATCGCGAAACACGGCCATAAAACCCATTCCGCCAGCGCCGACCTGTCCAAAGGCGACGCCGTCCGCGGCTACGTCCGTGCCGCCATCGAGGCCCTTGGCGGTTGCGACTTCCTGGTCAACAATGCCTCCGCCTTTGGGTCGTCGGACGACGACAAGGGTTGGACCGACAGCCTCGCCATCGACATGCTGTCGATCGTGCACGCGACGCAGGAGGCATTGCCGGAGCTGAAGGCCGCCCAGGGCAGCGTGTTGAATATCTCGTCGGTCGCCGCGTTGCATCCGGCGGGCCGTCAGCCCCCCTACGGCGCGATAAAGGCCGCCGTGATCCATTACACCACCACGCAGGCCGCGATGTACGCCCGCGACAAAGTGCGGGTGAACTGCGTCGCGCCGGGCTCCATCGAGTTCCCGGGCGGCGTCTGGGACCGCCGCAAGACCGATAATCCGAAGCTGTACAATGCCACGCTCGCGTCCATCCCGTTCGGCCGCATGGGCTTGCCGGAAGAGGTCGCCAATGTCGCGTTGTTCCTCGCCTCGCCGCTGGCTTCCTGGGTCACCGGCCAGGCGATCGCGGTGGCGGGCGCCCAAGGGCTGTAACGGCCGGGGCGCGCGGGAGTCCAAAGCTCATCGTTAAGACGCAGCCCATGATCTTGACCGCGCCCCCACCAACCCCCACCTTCATCCGCAACCGGCAGGAGACCTTGCACATGAGCACGAATACGAAACCCGTCACCGACCAAAGCTTCGCGATCGACGTCGTAGAGGCCAGCAAATCCGGTCCCGTCCTTGTCGATTTCTGGGCTGAGTGGTGCGGCCCCTGCAAAATGATCGGGCCCGCGCTGGAAGAACTCGCTGGCGAATTCGGCGATAAGCTGACCGTCGCCAAGGTCGATATCGACAGCAACCCGATGTCGCCCACCAACTACGCCGTGCGCGGCATTCCCACGCTGATCCTGTTCAAGGACGGCAAGCCCGCCGCGACCCAGGTCGGCGCGTTGCCGAAAAGCCGCCTGAAGGAATGGATTTCCTCGCAAATCTGACGCCTTCGCGGGTGCGGACCATCCCGCGCCCGCGCTTCCCGCCGACACGGAGAATCGCGCGCCCCTCCCCTTGCCTCCCCGGCGCCTCCAGGTCACGTTGCCGTCCCAACAGCCCGCGCGGACCGGCCGATTCTCCAGATGACACGCTCATGACCTCCTCCACGCCGCCCGCGAAACGGCCCATGCGCCGCCGCGCCGCCGTGCCCAAGGGGGCGGACCTTTTGACTTCGGCCGAATTCGCGCCCCTTAAGACTGAGCGCCTGACGCTGCGGCCCTTCCGGCCCGAGGACGCCACCGATCTCCACCGCCTGATCAACGATTTCGACATCGCGCGGATGCTGGAACTCGTCAGCTACCCCTACGATCGCGCTTTGGCGGACGAATGGGTCGCGGCGTCCATCCGCGGCCTCGCCGGCGGGACCGCGTGCCATCTGGCGATCACCGGGCACGAGGACTCGAAAGAGGTCCTGGTCGGCGCCGTCGGCATCGATGTGGACCGCGCCGCGCGCGTCGGGCGTCTCGGCTACTGGGTGGGCCGGAAATACTGGGGCCATGGCGTCGCCTCGGAAGCCGCGAAACGCCTGACAAGTTGGAGCTTCGCGAACCTCGACGTCGACCGCATCGCATCGTCGGTCGCGACGGACAACCCGGCCTCCGCCGCCGTGCTGCGCCGCATCGGATTCCGCCAGACCGGCGAGCATGAGCAAGTGTTCGCCTCGCGCGGCACCGCTGTCCCGATTTGGTTGTTCGAGGCGACAAGGGATGACATTTTCGGCCCGGCCCAAGGGGAAACCCAAGGGGAAAAAGCTGAGCCGGGCGGGGCGAAACCGCTGCTGCTGGTCGCCGCCTGCGCGCTGGTCGATGTCGATGGCCCCGTCCTGCTGGCCCGCCGTCCCGAGGGCAAGAAAATGGCCGGCCTGTGGGAATTCCCTGGCGGCAAACTCAACCCGGGCGAGACGCCGGAACAGGCGTTGATCCGCGAGTTGAAAGAAGAAATCGACATCGATGTCGCGACGGCCTGCCTCGCGCCCTTCGCCTTCGCCTCGCACGCCTACGACAGTTTTCATCTGCTTATGCCGCTGTTCCTGTGCCGCCGCTGGAAAGGCACGCCCAAACCCAAGGAAAATCAGACCCTCGCCTGGGTTCATGCCCGGCGGTTGGGCGATTACGAAATGCCGGCGGCCGATAAACCGTTGATCCCGCTATTGCGCGATTTCCTGTAAAGGATCGTACCCATGTCCAAGAAAAACCCCACCGCCTGCGTGCTCGTGATCGGCAACGAAGTTCTTTCGGGACGCACCCAGGACGCGAATATCCGCTTTCTGGCTGTTAAACTCGGCGAACTCGGTATTCCC
>JAYWAX010000036.1:0-19532 GCA_043782125.1 Acetobacteraceae bacterium
GAGCCCGCGATCAGGGCGACGCAGAAGACGATCATGATCGTCGCGGGTTCGGCCAAGGTGGCGAACATGGACTCGCGCGACGATCCGATGCCGCCGAAGCTGGTGCCGATATCCATGCCCGCGAGCGTCTGCGCGAAGCGGGCGGCGCCGAGCAGGCCAGAGATGGCGATCAGGTCGCCGGTCCAACTGAACATCAGGCCGGACGCGAAGGTGGGGACCAGGGCGGCGGCAACCCAGGTCAGGGAGAACATCGCGTAGGGCACGGCGCGGAACAGCCAGGACGCGTTGTCCGCGAGCACGGTTTCCTTGTGCAACAACCGCCTGAGATCGCGATAGGGTTGCAGCAGCGGCGGTCCTTGGCGGCGCTGCAACCGCGCCTTCACCTTGCGCACCAGCCCGGTCAGCAGCGGCGCGAGGCCAAGCACCAGGATCATCTGGCAGAACTGCACCAGCAGCAGCCACGGCGAGGCTGCTTCGTTCATTGCCATAGCGCGAGCGCCAGCAGTAGCGCGACCAACGCCACGAACACGAAGGAGAGGTAGCGGCGGATCGTCAGGAACTGGATCGCGTTCAGCCGGGTCGAGGTGTAGCCGACGAAGACCGCGATCGGAGCGTAGAGTCCCTCCCATACCAGGTCTCGACTGTAACGGACGAGGCTGGCCGCGCGCATGTCGCCCGGTGCCGGCAGATCGACGATCTCCCGCGTGCGGAACACCAGTGTGCCGAAGACGCGGCGGATGGGTTGGGAGAAGCTTTCGGCGGTGTATTGGGTTTCGGGCGCGGGGTCGGGGAAGCCGCAATCCCAGGCCGGCGCGCGGCGTCTGGCGCTGGAGCCGAAGCGATGCGCCAACGCCACCACGATCATGGTGGAGGCCGCGAGGAACAGGAACACGAGCAAGCCGTTATAGGAACTCCGGCTGGCGGAGACAGGTACCAGGCTCAGCCATTTGTCGCCCATTTGCGGCGGCAAACGCCCGCCAAGCAGGCTGGAGACGACGGGCGCGAGGCCGTCGACGGCGATGCCGGGGACGATTCCGAGTGCCAGGCACAGCGCGGCGAAGATTGTCATCGCCGCGATGGACCAGGGATCGGCCTCGTGCGCGTTGGCTGCTTCGGGGCCGCGGGCGCGTCCGAGGAAGGCGATGCCGTGCATCCGCACGAAGCAGGCGGCGGCCAAAGCGGCGGTCAGGGCCAGCAATGCGCCATCGACGGGGATCATCAGTTTCAGCCCCCATTGCGGCAGTTCCGGGCGCAGCAGGATCGCCTGGAAGGTCATCCACTCCGACACGAAGCCGTTCAGCGGCGGTAAGGCGGAGATGGCGGCGCAGCCGGTCAGCATGGTGAAATGGGTCCAGGGCATACGGTGGATCAGGCCGCCCAATCGGCCCATGTCGCGCAGGCCGGTGCCGTGCAGTACCGCGCCCGCGCCGAAGAACAGCAGGCTTTTGAACACGGTGTGGTTCAGCGCGTGCAGCAGTGCCGCGGTCATGGCCAGGACCGCGCCCATGGTGAAACCGTTGCTCTGGAAGGCCATGGCCAGGCCAAGACCGATGAAGACGATGCCGATGTTTTCCACGGTGGAAAAGGCCAGCAGGCGTTTCAGATCCCGTTCCATCAACGCGTGCAGCACGCCAAGCACGGCGGTGATGCCCCCCAGGGCCAGGACGATCGCCGCTTGCCACCAGGCGGGCGGCCCGGTGAGGTCGAAGACGATGCGGATGAAGCCGTAGACGGCCACTTTCGTCATCACGCCGCTCATGAGCGCGGAGACATGGCTGGGGGCCGCGGGGTGGGCGAGCGGCAGCCAGACATGCAGCGGCACCAGGCCGGCTTTTGAACCGGCGCCGATGGCCGCCAGCGCGAAGATCGTCGCGGCTGTGGCGGCCGAGGGATGCGCGGCGCGGATCGCGGCAAAGGTGAACCCGCCGGACGCGCCCGCCATCAGGCCGAAGGCCAGCAGCAGCGTCAGGCCGCTGAATACCGCCATGACGAGGTAAACGTAGGAGGCGTGGATCGTCCCGGGCTCGCGGTGGTGCGCCATGACCAAGGCCCAGGAGGAGAGGGACATAAGCTCCCAGGCGAAGAGGAAGACGAAGGCGTCGTCGGCCAGGACCACCAGGGTCATGCCCGCGATAAAAACGGGTACGAAGGGTACGACCCGGCCGGGGTCACGTTCGTGCTGCCCGTAGCCGATTGCATAGAGGCTGGCGCCGGCGCCACCCAGACCGATCAAGACCAGGAAGGCGGCGGCAAGGGCGTCCAGACGGAGATTGACTCCAACCCAGGGCAATCCGAGAGGCAATTTCAGCTGCGATGGCGGCGCGCCCAAAGACACGGCGCCGATCCAAAGTAACGCCAGACAAACCAGGCCGCATCCCGCATAGCCAATGCTGCGGGCGATCCCCGAGCGCCCGGCGCACACACTCAGCGCTGAGAGGACGAACAGCGCGGCGATGCACCAGGCGGACGGCTCGATCATACCGGGATCATGTCACATTCCATTGGCGATGGCGCGGCCACGGCGATCCATGCGCCCGCGAAGAGTGACGTAACGCCGGTGCGGGTCAATCCCCCGATTTCGCAGGCGTGACCCAAAGCGGGTCAGGCGCCGGGGGTCTTTTCGTAATCCGCAACCAGCCAGTCCGCGGGTTCCTTGGCTGCCGCGGCGTACCATTCGTCCACCAGCGGGAAGGCTCTGACGGCATCCATATACAATCGCGTGGCGGCGGACAGGTCCGGGCGCCACCCAAGGAAGCGCGCGACCACGGGGGCGAACATCGCATCGGCTGCGGTGAAGGCGGCGCCGAACAGGAATGGTCCGCCCATGCCGAAGCGGGCACGCGTATCCGCCCATAGCGCCTCGATCCGCGCGATGTCGGCCAAGGCGTCCGGCACGCGGCCAAGGCCGGAGAAGTCGCGGCCAAGGTTCATCCACATGTTCTGGCGCAGGCCGCGGAAACCGGCGTGCATTTCGGCGGCGATGGCGCGCGCATGGGCTCGGGCGATCCGGTCCGCAGGCCACAGCGCAGGGTCGATCTCCGCGCAGTACTCGCAGATCGCGAGGGATTCCCAGACGCGGGCGCCGCGATGCTCAAGATAGGGCGCCAGCCCATTGGGCGAGGTCTGGGCGATCGCGGGCGTCGGGCCGGGCCGGACGAAGCGGACGACTTCCACCTCGACGTCCAGCTTCGCGAGGCGGACGGCGAGCCAGCCGCGCATGGACCACGACGAATACCGGCGATTGCCGATTAACAATTTACCTTCCGTCATTTTCTTCCGTCGAATCCTTTTCGGTGTCACACTGAGCCGGGCCCGCAGTGGCAAGGCCACGGCGGTAACCTGAAACCAGGAGTGATGGCTATGGGAATGCAGCAAGCGGTTGCAACATGTTTTTCGAAGTATGTCTCTTTCCAGGGACGCGCCTCGCGTTCCGAATTCTGGTGGTTCGCGCTGTTCTGCGGTGTCGTTATCGGGATCGTGATTGGCGCGGGCGCCGCGATCCTCGAGGACAGTGCGATCCCCGCCATCGCCGCTTGTCTCTTCGCCCTGGCCATTGTGCTGCCCGGTTTGTCGGTGACGGTCCGGCGGCTGCACGACACAGATAAAAGCGGCTGGTGGTATTTCATCCAGTTCGTCCCGGCGATCGGCGGGATTTGGTTTCTGGTGCTGATGGTGAGCGGTAGCACGCCTGGGCCGAACCGCTTCGGCGGTTAATCCAGCGGCCGCGGCAGTGAAACCCGGGTTTCACTGCCGAAGCAGGTCTCGATGACGGCGTGGAATCGGGCGGAGCCCCAGCGCCTTGCTTTTACCAACTACCAACCGCCCCGACGATTGACCCATGGCGACGTCCTCTCCGCGTTATGGCACGCCCCCGACCGGGCCATCGGGAGCGGTACACCGTCGCGAGGGTGGCCACGATAAACCGGGAAAACGCCTCACTTCCGATCGCGGTGCTGCACCCGATGGCCCGATCGAGTCGGGCCACGACGAGGGGAGAGGCCGTACCGAGAGTCAATCGTCCGGACGTCGGTATTAATCGCCGCGCCCGGTCAGGCCGCCGCTTTGACGAAGCGATTGCGCAGCACGCCCAGACCGGTGAGTTCGACTTCCACGACGTCCCCGTGGACCAGATCGGGAGAGGTACCGTCGGTTCCCATCCAGATCACGTCGCCGGGATACAACGTCATGTATTTCGTCATCGCCGCGATATAATGCGCGATGCCGAAGATCATATCGTTGGTTTTGAAACGCAGGTCTTCCTTGCCGTTGACGCGGATAACGGTGTCCATCGCGTCCAGATCGACATCGGTTTCGATCCAGGGACCCATGGGCTTAAAGGTGTCGGTGTTCTTACCGCGCCAGAAGGTGCGGTCGCCGCGCTGCCATGTGCGCTCGCTGACATCGTTGCCGATGGTGTAACCGAAGACGCAGGAGAAGGCGTTTTCCTCTGTCAGGTGTTTCGCTTGTTTGCCGATGACGACAACCAGCTCGCCTTCGTAGTTCATTTTGGGCGGGGCGTGCGCAGGAATGACGACGTCTTCGCCGTCCGCGCACAACGCGTTGATGGCGCGATAGCCGATATCGGCTTTTTGCGGGAAGACCGGTTCCACGCCTCGCTTTTCCGCCATTTCGCGGATATGCGTGGCGTAGTTGATGCCCGCGCAATAAAAGGTGCGGGGGATGACCGGCACTTCCAGCTTCACGTCCGGCAGGTTGTGGGTTTTGCCGGTGGCTTTCGCCTCGCCCCAGGGCGTCCCGGAGATCTCGGAGATGGTTGCGCCGGACAAAGATCCATAGGCGGTATGTCCGCCAGCAGTAAATCTGACCCATTTCATGGTGTGTTTCCTCCTATGCCGCCGCGCGGGCCATGCGCAAAAATGCCGGATCGAAGACCTTGGTGGCCATGATCTGGCAGCGCCGCATCAGCCGGATGTCGTTTGGGCCGTAATCGTCGATGGCCCGGTGGATGGTGCCGATGTGATCCCAAACGATCAGATCGTGCCCGGTCCAGTGGTGGGTGTGGCGAAAGCGCGGGTCAAGTTGATGCGCGAACAAAATGTCCAAAACTCTCGCGCTTTCGGCTGGCGCCATGCCGTCGATGGAAACCGTATAGCCCGGATTGCAATACAGCACTTTCCGGCCCGATATTGGATGGGTGAGAAACAAGGGATGGCTGACCGGCGGGCGGGCGCGGCGCTGTTCCTCGGTCATTGGCGGCCGGCCGGCGCCTTTGTCGAGGCGCATATGTTCCCAGAATTTTTCGAAGCTGTGCGTGGCGGTCATGCCGTCCAGGCGTTGCTTCAGGTCCTCTGGCAACGCGTCGTAGGCTGCCTGCATATTGGAAAATTCGGTGCCGCCAAGGGGTTTTCCGTCGCGATGGGGAATTCGGATGCCATACAGCAGGTTCACGAAACCGATCGTTTCGCGATAGGACATGTCGGTGTGCCAGTCCTGCCCGGCATAGGCGGCGCCGACATATTCGCCGTTTTCTTTCAGGTTCGACAGCGTTCCGACGCCGCCGTACCCCTTGCCGATCGCGTTGTCGCCCACGATCGGGGAGCCCTGGATGTCGCCGAAGCGCAGCGAGAACGCCTGAAACGCGTCCATTTCGAAATGCATGTCCGGGCAATGCAGCATGCCGTAAGCACCGAGCGCGTTCAGAATACATCCGAAATCATGGTCCGATACGGGCCTGGACAGGTCCAGGCCGCGCACCGTGGCGCCAAGCACCGCTCCCGTTGGCTCGATGCTCAGCATCGGGTCAGGCGGCCTTCGCCAGGGCCGCGAACGCCCGGTTGAAGATTTTCGTCGCCATCACCTGGCAGCGCCGGATCAGGCGGATTTCGTCCGGCCCGTAATCGGCGATGGCGCGGTGGATGGTGCCGAGATTGTCCCAGATGAGCAGGTCTTTTTTGGTCCAGTGGTGGGTGTGGCGGAACCGGTCCTGTAACTGGAATGCGAAAAGGAATTCCAGGAGTTCGTCGCTTTCGGCGCTTCCCATGCCATCGATGCGCATGGTGAAGCCAGGGTTGCAGTAAAGGACTTTACGGCCGGTGATCGGGTGCGTGAGAAAGATCGGATGCGGCACCGGGGGGCGCATCCGCCGCTGTTCGTCGGTCAGCGCGGGCCGGGGACTGGCACGGTCGTTACGCATGTGGTCCCAGAACTTCGCGAAGTCGTGGATGCCGGCGGCGCCGTCCAGCCGGGTTTTAACGTCGTCCGGCAGCGCGTCGTAAACCATGTGCATATTGGAGAATTCGGTGCCACCCAGCGTCTTGCCATCGCGCATCGGAATACGCACGCCGTACAGCACGTTCACGAACCCCGCGACTTCGCGATAGGTCATGTCGGTATGCCAGTCCTGTCCGGCGTCGGGGCTGCCGATGTACTGGCCGTTTTCCCTTACATTGGAGAGAATGCCGACTTCTGGAAATTCTCTTTTCGCGTCGGTTTTGCCGATCGGGTTGCCCTGGATTTCCCCGAAAAGCGCTGAGAAGCGGCTCACATCCCCTGGGCCTAAATCCTGGTCTGGAAAGCGCAGGACGCCATACCGGCCCAGAGCGCCCAGAATAACGGCGAAATCGCTGTCTTGCATGGGCTTCGAGAGATCGACGCCGTGGATGGCGGCACCCAGCACGGCACCGGTGGGTTCAACCGAGATCATGATCTGTGTCCCTCATGCCGCTCGCGCCAGTTCGGCGAAGCGTGGTTCGAATACCTGCGTCGCCATCACCTGACAGCGCCGCATCAGGCGGATTTCGTCGGGCCGGTAATCGGCGATCGCCTGGTGGATCGTGCCGATATGATCCCAGACCAGAAGATCGTTTTCCGTCCATTGGTGGGTGTACCGGAACCGCGTCTCCAACTGATGATCGTAGAAATATTGCAGCATCTCGGCGCTTTCGGCTTCCGGAAGCTCGTTTATGCGGATTGTATAGCCGGGGTTGCAGTACAGCACTTTCCTCCCCGTGATCGGGTGAGTCATGAACAGCGGATGCACGGCCGGTGGACGGCGGCGGCGCTGTTCGTCAGACATCGGTGGACGGCCGCTGTTTTTATGCTCGCGCATATGGTTCCAGAATTTTTCGAAGGTATGCGTCACCGTCGCGTTGGCGAAGCGGTTCCGAATATCTTCGGGCAGCGCCGCATAGGCGGCGTGCATGTTCGAAAATTCCGTGCCGCCAAGGGGCTTGCCGTCGCGGTGCGGGATCTGGATGCCATACAGCACGTTCACGAAGCCGATCGTGTCGCGGTAGGACATGTCGGTGTGCCAGTCCTGACCCGCGTCCGCGGCGCCGATGTATTTGCCGTTTTCTTTGATGTTGGAAAGGATTCCGACCACCGGTGCTTCCTTGCCGCCGGCACCCAGGGCGCCGGAGGACGGCCCTTGTATCTCGCCGAACAACTGGGAGAAGCGGCGAATGTCGGCCTCCTCCAGACCCTGGTCCGGAAAGCGTAACACGCCGAACTG
Organism: Acetobacteraceae bacterium; assembly: GCA_043782125.1. GTDB lineage: Bacteria > Pseudomonadota > Alphaproteobacteria > Acetobacterales > Acetobacteraceae > Rhodopila. Next base: position 7,472 of record JAYWAX010000036.1, read on the forward strand.
CCCCAAAGCGGCGAGGATCTGGCCGAATTCGCGGTCCTGGATGGGTTGCCTCGCATCCAGGCCACGCACCGTGGCGCCAAGCGGCGCGCCTATGGGTTCAATCGTGAGCATCGTCAACCTCCGTCAGCGACTGACCGGTATTTTACGCGCCCCGTGGCCCAAGGTCGACTCCCGCTTATCGGGTGATTGTGTGGACCATGGCGGCGGCTCCGGCAGCGGCACGTTCGATGGAGGGGACATCGACGGCATGGGGCCAGCGGTCCTGCGGGAGGTGGAACAACGGATTGGTGCCCACCAGCGTGACGTAGCGGCCGCCGAGGCGGTGAATGTCGCGCGTTTCGCCGTTCGGCACCTGCGTGGCCGGCGCCATGGTATCGGGTGGTTGACCGGCGCTGGTTTGGGCCAGCCGCATGGCCTCGCGCAGTTCGGTGTCCGCGGACTGGATCGAGAGCTTGCCGCCGGTCGCGCCGATATTGGCCCCGTAATGGACCCAGATCGCGCCGTCCGGCCCATCCCAGCCCGGCCGGTGCGCCAGGAACGCGTCCAGACCGAGATGGTTCAGCTCGTGCCCGCTGTTTGCGGTCATCGTCACGTCGCACAGCGGCGGATCGGCCAGCAGCGCGCGCAGCGTTTCCAGCCAGCAAACCAGGCCGCCACCGCGTTCCGAGGTGGAGTGCCACCAGGAGGAGCGCGGGGTCATGACCACGACCGGTTTGCGGGCCCGGTCGCGGCCGGGGATGTGGACGACGATATTTTTCGCGGTGGCTTCGACGCGGCGGTACTGGCTGACGAGGCGGAGCGGTGCCGAAGCGGGCGCGGTGGCGATGTGAATCGCGGGACACCCGTACGGTTCCAGGAATTGTTCCGCGTTCAGCAGGCCGAGACCGGGTTCCGCGCCCTGACAGACGATCGCCAAACCCGCGCGGCCGGTTTCGCGCCGCATCGCGCGATATTCGGCGGTGTAGACGGCCCAGGGAGAGAGGGGCACGGCGGCGATCGGGCCGGAGACGCCTTCGGGGCCGGTGGCGGGCGCATCGAAAACCGGCACCCCCTCGATACGGCCTTCCTTGGTTTCCAGCCAGCACGCGACGGGGTCGATCCGGCTCAACCGCCATGTTTCAACCGTCACTGTTGCGCCCATCGCGGTGGCCTCGCGGGCGAGCCATGCGGCCCCCGCCTCGTCCGCAGCCGTGCCGGTGCGATGGTCGCCTTGGGCGTCCCAGGCCTGGAGCCAGGCGGCGGCGGTCATGGCAACGGCTTCCTGTCGGACATCGGCGGCTTTCCGATCGTTCGGGCCAGAATGGCGCCCGCAGCGCCAAGGTTCAAGCGGCGGCGCCGATCCAGGTCGATGCACCTTGTGTGTCGCTTTGGCGCGCGGATATGCCGATGCCGCGAGGAAATCGTTGATCTCGATCAAGGCATCGGGCAACCAATGGGCCAAGCTGAATTCTGGACACGGTTGTCCGCCCCTGACCGAGAAGATCGCGCCATGAACGATTCCGTCGCCTTGTCACGTCCCGCCGCCACGAAGACCGAGCATTTCGACGTCCTGATCGTGGGCGCCGGCATTTCCGGTGTCGGCGGCGCCTGGCACCTGACGCACCAATGCCCAGGGACGAGCTTCGTGGTGCTTGAGTCGCAGGAAACGTTCGGGGGGACGTGGTGGACGCATAAATATCCGGGAATACGCTCGGACAGCGATCTGCACACGTTTGGCTACCGGTTCAAACCCTGGCTCGGGGTGCCGATCGCCACGGCGGATGAAATCCGCGCCTATATGGGCGAGGTAATCGAGGAAAACGGGCTGACCCGGCATATTCGTTACGGACATAAAATATCGTCCGCGCAATGGTCCAGCCAGGACAATCTTTGGACCATTGCGGCGACGCGCGCCGAAACCGGGGAGACCTGCCGGTTCACGACGAATTTCCTGTGGATGTGTCAGGGCTATTACCGGCACTCGGAAGGCTATACCCCGCATTGGGACGGGATGGAGGCGTATAAGGGTCGCATCGTGCATCCGCAGACCTGGCCGGAAGACCTCGATTATAAAGATAGGACGGTCCTGGTGATCGGCTCCGGCGCGACGGCGGCGACGGTGGTTCCGGCCATCGCGGCGGATTGCAGGCATGTGACGATGTTGCAGCGCTCGCCAACGTATTTCCGTTCGGGGCGGAATGCGATCGAGCTGGCGGAACAATTGCGGGAATTGCAGATCGACGAGACCTGGATCCATGAAATCGTGCGGAAGAAAATTCTGCGGGAGCAGGATTTGTTCTCGCGCCGGACTTTCGCCGAACCGGAACAGGTGCGCCGGGAACTGATCGACGGCGTGCGGGCGCTATTGGCGCCCGATTACGACGTCGAGACCCATTTCACCCCGAAATACCGGCCCTGGCGTCAACGTTTGGCGTTCGTGCCCGATGGCGATTTGTTCGCGGGGATACGGTCCGGCAAAGCCTCGGTCGTCACGGGGGAGATCGAGCGGTTCACGGAAAACGGCGTGCTGCTGAAATCCGGCGAGGCGATTCAGGCCGACATCGTCGTCACCGCGACCGGGTTCAACCTCAGCGTGTTGGGCGATATCGCGTTCGAGGTCGATGGGAAGCCGGTAAAGTTCGCCGACACCGTCACTTATCGTGGCACGATGTTCACGGGGATGCCGAACATGGTCTGGGTGTTCGGCTACTTCCGCGCAAGCTGGACATTGCGGGCCGACCTGGTCGCCGATTTCGTCTGCCGTCTGCTGAAACACATGGCGGCGAAGGGCACGCGGAAGGTCGAGGTCGCGTTGCGTCCCGAAGATAAGGACATGAAGCTGCTGCCCTGGATCGACGCGGAGAATTTCAATCCGGGCTACATGCTCCGCGGGATGGATCTGCTGCCGAAGCGGGGCGACAAGCCGGAATGGGCGCACACGCAGGATTACTGGAACGAGAAGGATTGGTTCCCGGCGATCGATCTGGACGATGCGGCGTTCGTTTACGGGCCCTGATCGCGACGGGATTCCTCAACCCAGAAGACGCCCGATCACCCGGGCGGTGTAATCCACGACCGGGATGATGCGGCCGTAGTTGATCCGCGTCGGCCCGATCACTCCGATCGCGCCGACAATCCGCCCGCTGCCCTCGCTGCGGGCGGGCGCGACGACCATCGACACGCCGGAGGTGCCGAACAGGCCGCTCTCCGCGCCGATGAAGATGCGCACGCCTTCCGAGGTTTCCGCGAGTTCCAGCAGCTTCAGCATCGTTTCCTGCGTTTCCAGACGCTCGAACAGCATCTGGATCGCGGCGAGGCGTTCGATCTGGGTCACGTCGGCCAGCAACCGCGCCTGCCCTCGCACGATGAGATTGCCACCGCGCGCGCCCTCGCCGGTCCAGGTCGCGAGGCCTGAGGCAACCACCTTCGCAGAGAGTTCGTCCAGTTCCGTGCGGTTGGCGGAGAGTTCCGCCGACACCACGGTCCGCAGTTCCGCGAGGCCGCGGCCGGACAGGCGGTTGTTGAGGTAGTTGCCGGCCTGTTGCAGCGCCGAAGGCGGCAACCCGGGCGGGGTCTCGATCACCCGGTTTTCCACGTGCCCATCGGCCGCCACCAACACCACCAGCGCGCGTCCCGGCCCAAGCGGCACGAACTCGATATGTTTCAGCGCGCCCTCGGTTTTCGGCGCCAGCACCAGGCCGGCGGCGGCGGACAGGCCGGACAGCATCGAACTCGCGTCGCTGAGTGTGTCCTCCAGGCTGCGGCCCGAAGCCTCCAGCGCGGCGGAGATGGTGCCGCGTTCGTCTTCGCTGAGTTCGCCGAATTGCAGCAGGCCATCGACGAACAGCCGCAGGCCGCGATCGGTGGGCAAACGGCCGGCGGAGGTGTGGGGCGCGTAAAGCAGGCCCGTGTCGGTCAAATCCGCCATCACGTTGCGGATGGTCGCCGGGGACAGGTTCATCTGCAGGCGGCGCGACAGAGTGCGGCTGCCGACGGGTTCGCCGGTTTCGACATATTGCTCGACAATCTCACGCAGCACGGCGGCCGAGCGCGCGTCGAGGCCGGGCGGCAGAGGCGTGTTCCGCGCGGGAAAGCGGCTTGGCGGCGGGACGTGGGTGTTCATGTCGGGGACTCCAGCCGGGAAGGGTAGGAAGCACAGGCCGGGGGGTCAAACCGAGATCGGTGGCGCGGGTTGGATGGGCCCAGACGGGTGGTAACCGGCCTGCGCTGTTCGGGGACCGGGCGCAAGAGTGGGGTCAAACGGCGCGGATCGGACCGGGGTAACGGGCGACGATCGGATCAACGGTCAGCAAAATCATTCCCTCCACCGCCGCCTGGGCAATCAGCATGCGGTCGAAGGGGTCTCTGTGAATAAGCGGTAGGAGCCCAGAGGCGACGGCGTGATCGCTGACGATGGTCAGTTCGCGAAAATCGTTGTCCAGCAACCCGCGGCGCAATAGCGTGGGTTCAACCGAAAAGTCGTCGCGCCCCAGGCCGCGCTTGATCGCGATTTCCCAGATGTTCACCACACTGAAAAACAGTTGGTTTTCCAGATCGTCGATCAAAAGCCGCGCCTGGTCCGGAACCCGCCTTGTCCGCAAGGCCGTCCACAGCAACAAATGCGTATCCAGCAACAGGTTCACGCGTCGTCGCCGTAAAACATTTTTTCTATTTCCTCGCGCCCCATTTCATCGAAGTCGTCGGGCACGTTGAATTGCCCCTCCATGAAGCCCATCCGCCGTTTGGGCTTTGGCACGGGCGTGCCGATGGCCTCGACCTTGACCATCGGTTTTCCGGCTTTGGCGATCACGAACGGTTCGCCGTTGACCGCCTGCTCGATCAGCCGGGACAGATGGGTTTTGGCTTCATGGATGTTGACGGTGCGCATGGCTGGCTATCCATCGGACTTAGTCTGGTTGGTTTAGTCCGATGGTGCCCCCCGCGCAATCAAATCAAACCGGCAGCGGCGACATCGCGTAAGCGGCCTCAATCAACTCCACCGCCGCAGCATTGTCGGACAGGCCGGCGATCGGCGGGCTTCCGTCGCGGACACGGCGCAGCGTGTCGCGCACGAATTCCGGGTAGAAGAAGACATTCGTCAGCTTCATCTCTCGCGTGGTCCGCTTCCGGTCGTTGGTCACGATTTCCAGCAGGCCGTTGTCGCGCGCGGAGAAATAATGTTTCTCCGTCCGGATGCTGTAATGCATGTCGAAGACAGAGTTCGGCGCGGGGTAAAGATACCCTGACTCAACCATGCAACTGGCGCCGCCGCCCTGCATCAGCATGACGCCGTGATCCTCGATGGTCAGGCCATTGGCGCGGTTGGACATCATCGCGCCGGTCACGGTCAGGGGCGCATTGTTCAGGAACAAGCGGCAAAGATCGACGAAATGGATGCCCAGATTCAGGATCGGGCCGCCGCCGGAGGTCGCTTTGTCGATCACCCACTCGACGTTCTGGTTGTAATAGCGATCGACCATGCCGCCGACGAATTTGAACGACATGTATTGGATCGCCTCGCCCGCCGCGATGTCGCGGACGGTTTCGACGATCGGGCAATGGCGGAAGACCAGGGGCACGGCAGCGAAGACTCCGGCGGCGGCGGCGCGTTGGGCGATGTCGCGGGCCTCCGCGGCGTTGACGGCGCAGGGTTTTTCGATCGCGAACGGGATGCGGTTCTCGATCAGGAAGCGGGCCTGGGCCGCCATGTCGCAATGGCGGCCCAGAACGAACGCGAAATCGGGTTTGAGGCGCGCGCACATTTCCCGGTAATCGTCGAAAACCGGACATTTCGCGCGTTCGGCGAGGCCGGCCGCGCGCGCCGGGTCAGGGTCGCTGACGCCGACGATCGCCGCATCGGTCATCGCCAGCACCGGGTCCGAATAAAACGGCGTGTGCCAGTGCGACACTCCAATCATAACAACGCGCATCGTCCGGTCCTTTCCTTGCCGCGATCCCGGCTTTACGGGGTTATGTCTCGGGTATCGCCCGTTCCCCGGCGGCGTAGGCATCGGCAAACTCGTTCAATCCGTGGCTGCCGCCATTCACAAGTTTCCGCGCGGCGCGTAGATCGCCATCCGCCAATGCCTCCCTGATGCGGCGTTCCTTGTCTTTCAGGAACAGGGCCAGCAATTTCGACGCGACATCCGGGTCGCACGCACGTTCCGGATGATCGGCGAGATCGATCGTGCTGTCCAGGCGGGCAGCGTAAGTGGTGTAATTCGCACGGCCCGTCAGTTGCACGAAGCCGCGCCCGCGGAATTTCGCGCCGTCCGGGGCGCCACGGTTTCCAAGATCTTTTCTGTTGTCGTAAAGATCGAACGGATGCCCGTTGGGGGATGTGTTATAGCGCGACACGCCTTCCGCGATCGGTTCGAACGGCGCGGCTTCGGCGCGGATCGTGGCGAGCGCCGCCAAGACCATGGTTTTGTCGCCGATCCCGGCCGCCCCAAGCGCCTTCAGAACAGGCGGGAGATTGGCGGCGATGGCCGCGACACGGGTGCCCGGGAACATTTGGCGCGCCATATCGACGGTGACATGGGCAGACATATCCGCAAGCCCAGGAACCGGAGGGAGATGAAGCGCGGCGCTGGTCTCTGGGCCGGCAATGCCGTCGGGGGTCAGATTTTCGCTTTTCTGAAAGGCGATCAGCGCCGCTTCCGTCGCGGGTCCGAATGCGCCGTCGGCAAGTCCGGGACTGAAATTCTCGTGCGCCAAGGCCTGTTGTAACGCGACGGTCTCTGGGCCGGTCGCGCCGATTCTTAATACGGACAAAATATGACTCCTAAAAAGCGTGAGATCGGAAAATCGATCGCGCCGGAATGTATAATGTCACGTGCCAAACGCCGCGCCAAAGAATGAAAACCTGGCGGTGTGCCGCGCCACCCGGGGATGGCGCGGCCTTGGGATCAGCGGCCCAGTCGCCAGCCAACCTCGGCGGCAAAGCTTTCGAAGAAATCGATGTCGTAGGCTGTTTCCGGCGACTGGCGGACGCGTTCGTCGATCTTGTGGGCATCGTCGCCCACCAGAATCCGCCATTTATCCGCCTTCACCCCGTCCAGAATGATCGTCGCTGCCTGCGCCGCCGTCGTCGGCGCTTCTTCCAGGAATTTCCGCGCGCGTTCCGCCACCATCGCGCGAATATCGTCGTCGGAAACCGAGGACACATCGCGCCCGGTGGACGCCAGCCGTGTCCGTGCCTGCGCGATCTGGGTCGCGTTCAGCTCGTCCGTGTCGTTGCCCGCCTGCACTTTGTACGAATTGGACGCGATCGAGGTGCCGATATGACCAGGCATCACGACGGAGCATTTGATATGCGGTGCGTTGATGCGCAGATCGGCGATCAGGGCTTCGGTGAAGCCTTTCACCGCGAATTTGGCGGCGCAGTAAGCGGTGTGCGGGATATTGGGACCGACCGAGGCCCAGAAGCCGTTGATGCTGCTGGTGTTGACGATGTGGCCTTTGTCCGCCTTCAGCATCATCGGCAGGAAGGCGCGCGTGTTGTTGTAAACGCCGCCCCAGCAAATGTTGAACGTTTTCTCCCATTCCTCTCGCCCATGCACGATCATGCTGCCGCCGCCGCCAATCCCCGCGTTATTAAACAACAAATGAATGGTCGCGCTTTCCTGCTGGGCTTCGACCTCGTCGCGGAAACGTTCGACATCCGCCTGGTTGGACACGTCGGCGAGGTGGGTGGTGATGCGCAGCCCTTGCGGCAGGCGTTGCATTTCGCACAGGCGTTTGGTTTCCGCCATGGCGCGCGCGGAGACGTCGCACATTGCAACGTTGCATCCCTCCGCCACCAATTGGCGTACCAGTTCGCGCCCCATCCCGGTGCCGCCACCGGTCACGGCCGCGATGCGGCCAGCGAGATCTTGCATGGTTTCGTTTCCCTCTGTCAGGCGGCGTAAACCGCGTGTTCGAACCGGTCGAGCAGTCCCAGTACCGCCGCGTCGGCGAAGGGCAGGATCTGGGTCATGATGACTCCGGCGATTTTTTTCTTCGGATCGAGCCAGTAATAAGTATTATTGAGGCCGGCCCAGGCGAGACTGCCGGCGGATCGGGCGCCAGGAACGTCCTGGGTGTTGATGAGAAAGGACAGTCCCCATTTTTTATCCATTCCTGGGAATAACTCGCAGTCGTTGGACAGACGTGGGATGTAGCTGACCATTTTCTGAACGTTCAGCGCGCCCATGTGGTTCTGGCCCATCAGCGCAACGGTTTCCGGTTTCAGGATGCGAGTGCCATTCAGTTCGCCGCCGTTCATCAGGGCGCGCAGGAATTTCAGGTAGTCGCGAGATGTGGAAAACAGCCCGCCGCCGCCGGGATAAAAGGATGGGTTCTCGACGGGCGGAGGAATATCCAAGGGCGTCAGGGCGCCTGTTTCGTCGCGGGCGTGGACCTGGGCCATGCGATCTTTCCAGCGCGATTGCAAAATAAAGCTGGTGTCGGGCATGCCCAGGGGACCGAACAAACGATCCTGGAAATAAGTTTCGAGATTTTGTCCGGAGGCGACTTCCACCATCCGTCCGGCAACGTCGATATTGATGCCGTATTCCCAACGCGAACCGGGATCGAACCCGAGCGGGGCCTGAAGCGCCTCGATTTTGCCGGTGCGGGCGGCGGGCAGCCCGGTTTTGGCGGCATATTTGTTCATGTCGGCATTCCAGGTGTCGTAGACGAAGCCCGCCGTGTGCGTCAGAAGATTGCGCAGGGTAACGACGCCTTTCGCGGGCCGCAGTTTTGGCTCGCCCGCCGCGTCGAAACCATCGAGCACCAGGGGGTTCGCCAGGAACGGCAGAATTTCGCCCGCTGGCTGGTCCAGGCTGAGTTTCCCTTGCTCTACCAGTTGCATCGCGGCGGCGCCGGTCACCGCTTTGGTCATGGAGGCGATGCGAAACACAGTGTCCATCGTCATGGCGGCGTCGCTGGCGAGGCTTCTCTGGCCGAACGCGGCCTCGTGCATGATTCCATCCGCGTTGGCGGCGGTGGCCGTGACGCCAGGCACCTGGCCGGATGCGACGGCGTCCTCCAGTACTTTGTCGATGGCGGCGGTGTTGAGCATGAACCGGGTCCCTCCTGCGTTTCCGACAGTTTACGCGGCCTTGGGGGGCTTGCCCATTGGCGGTTTCGCGTGTGCGATAGCCCGAAGCAGGAGGCGGGCATGATTGTTTTGTCGGAAAATTTCCGGGCGCTGTTTTACGCGCCATTCTATGCAGCGCACGCGATCGGGGCGTACGAGGCGGAGAAGGTGGAGGTCGAGCTGCGCGATTCGCCCGATCCGGCGCGGACGGCCGCCGATCTGCGGGCGGGGAAGATCGATGTCATGTGGGGCGGGCCGCTGCGGGTGCTTCTGACTCACGCGGCCGATCCGGCGGCGGATGTCGTGTGTTTCTGCGACGTCGTGGCGCGCGATCCGTTTTTTGTCATTGGCCGGTCGCCTCGCCCGGATTTCCGGCCCAGAGACCTGGTGGGGCTGCGGTTTGGATCGGTGTCCGAGGTGCCGACGCCGTGGCTGTGTTTGCAGGACGATATCCGCCGCGACGGCGCCGATCCGGCGGCATTGACGCGGACGCACGGACCCTCGATGGCGGAGAACGCCGCCGCGTTGCGCTCTGGGCGGTTGGACGCGGTGCAGGTGTTTCAGCCCTGTGCAGAGCAACTGCTGCGTTCCGGTGCCGGGTATTTGTGGTACGCGGCGGCGGATCGCGGGCTGACGGCGTATACGACCCTGGTCACGCGGCGCGGCGTGCTGACCGCCCGGCGCGCGGAATTGGCGGCGATGGTACGGGCGATGTATCGGTCGTTGCGCTGGCTGTCGGTCACGCCGGGGATCGAAATCGCGCGGGCGCTGCATTCGTTTTTCCCGGATGTGCCGACGGCGATATTCGCGGGCGCGATGGACCGGTATCGGGAACTTGGCTTGTACGGACCCGATCCGGTCACGCGCCGCGAAGGGGTCGAGCGGTTGCAGGCTGCGATGCGCTCTGGCGGAGCGCTGGACCGCGACATCTCGTTCGAAACGGTGGTGGACAATTCGCTGGCGGAAGAGGCGGTGGCCGCTGTGGCCTGACCGCGCGATTGGGGATCGTCGATGGAATTCGGTATTTTCCATGAGTTTTTGTCGGGCGGCGGCGGCTCGCAAGCGGAGTCGTTCGCGCAGTCCTTCGAACAAATTTCGGCGGCGGAAGACTGGGGGCTGGATATTGTCTGGCTCGCCGAGATTCACATGAACCCGACACGGGCACTGCTGTCCGCGCCGCTGACCGTCCTCAGCGCGATCGCCGCGAAGACGCATCGGATCAAGCTTGGAACGGCGGTGCAGATTCTGCCTTTGGGCCACCCGCTGCGACTGGCGGAGGAAACCGCGACGATCGACCATATCAGCAATGGGCGGCTGGTGTTCGGGATCGGACGCAGCGCGTTTCCGCGGGCTTACGACGCGTATGGGATCTCGTACCAGGAGAGCGAGGCGCGTTTCTCCGAAAGTCTGGATATCATCAAGGCGGTCTGGACCCGGCCGGAAGTCTCGCATAAAGGCCATTACTGGAATTTTGAAAACTTTACGCTGGTGCCGCGCCCCGTGCAGAAGCCGCATCCGCCGATCCGCATCGCCGCCAGCCGGCCCGGCACCTATGCCGCGATCGGAACGCTTGGCTATCCGTTGTTCGCGGCGATGCGCGCCAGCGCGATGGAGGACCTGCCAACCAATATCCGCGCCTATCGCGACGCCTGGCGCGCCGCTGGCCGTCCTGGTCTTGGCGAGGCCTATTTGCAGGTGCCGATTTATGTCGCGCCCACCCGCGCGCAGGCGGAGGCCGACGCCAAGGAGGGGCTGATGCGGTTCGCCACCTATCGCGCCGATCTGATCCGCGGGCCGCTGACCTGGGACGCGGTGCTGGCGCAAAAAGGCATTGTCGGCACGCCGGAGTCCGTGTCGGCGAAAATCGCCGAATTGCGCGATGCCGCTGGACTCGATGGAATTTCCGCCGAAATCAATATTGGCAGTCTGCTGACGCACGAACAGGTGATGAACTCGCTGCGGCTTTATTGTCAGGAGGTCATGCCGCGATTCAAATGACCGTCGGGTGCTTTTCGGCCCAGTACCTGCTGCGGTTCGCCTTATGCAGGAAACATACCTGGTCCAGGCCCTGGACGGCGTTCCTGAAAGCCGGGACATTCGGGGCGGCCGTGTTTCCCGCGCGCGGTCCGACGACACCGATGAAGCCGGTCTCAACGGGTTCCATGGCACGGAATACCTTTGGCCCTCTGCGCCCGGCCGGTCGTTTTGGAGCGCGATCTTTTGAGGTTGACTTCAACCTCAAACGTGAATCGCTCTCTCAGACAAAATCCCTTAGAGCATGATCGCTTCAACTTGAAGCGATCATGCTCTAAGCTGCCGGAAAACGCGTCAGGATCGCCGCCTCGGCGCCGTCCCGCACAGGGCCGGAAACGTCGCACCGCGACGCGGCCCGTGACGCGGGGAGCGTCGAACACCGCGCGGTGGCACCGCGGGAGACACCGGAATCGCCGCTTGTCTCGACGGCGGGCGGGCACACCCGATCGACGATGGCTGCCCGTTTATAAACGCGTGCCGGGACGTTCCCGTCCAAGCGCCTGCCATCCCGCCATCAGGCGCCCATCGTCCGGCGGGTAAATCTCATCCAGGATGCTTAGATTTTCGATCCGATCGACCCGGAAATGCCGGTAATCCGCGCGCAGTTCGCACCATGCGGCGATCAGCGTGACATCGACGTAATAAGCCAGGGCGATCGGCCAAACGGTGCGGCGGCTGATCCGGCCAGTCTCGTCCCGGTATCGCAGGCGCAGTTTGCGCCGGTCCCGAATCCCGCTTCGTATTTCCGATAGATCGACACCATCCGGCACGTGCGTGTCGCCAGGTGAAACGAAGAATGGCGCCGCGTCCAGCCTGGCGCGCGTTGCGGCGGGCAACACGGCCTCGATCTTCGCGAGCACGCTGACAGCGGCGTCTCGCAGCGCCGGATCGCGCAGGCGGCGAATGAGTTGCGCGCCAACGGCAATTGCATCGGCCTCTTCCGTCGTGAACATCAGCGGCGGCAAA
>JAYWAX010000037.1:0-7261 GCA_043782125.1 Acetobacteraceae bacterium
AACCGGACATGTTGACGAGCTAGCGACACTCCGCGCGGCCCGTCTTGTAACGCGCGACTCCGGCCCCCGCGCGTCGCATCGCACCAAAATGTGACAAATCAATACGTTATCCAGAAATACGCCGCAACAATCCTTGAATGGCCTGTGCGCCCGGGGTGGCCTAGACATGTTTTGGAGACTCGGGGACGAGCAAGGTGACCAATCGGGTTGCCAAGCCAGGCTGAGTTTCCCATCAAATCGAGGCGGAACCAATTCAGATGATCGGACCGATGGGCAAGACCATGCCAGATCGTATGTCGTCCCTCTGGACGCAGCGGACGCTGAAATCGCGCATCCCTTGCGTGGGCATTGGCCTGCATTCGGGACGCCGGGTCAGCCTGACCCTGCTGCCCGCACCCGCCAATCACGGCATCGTGTTCCGCCGCGTTGACCTGAACCGCGACGTTCCCGCGCTGTACGACCGCGTGGTCGATACCCAGCTTTGCACCGTCATTGGCGAAGGCGCCGCCCGCGTCGGCACGATTGAACACCTGATGGCCGCCCTCGCCGGCGCCGGAATCGACAATGCGATCGTCGAACTCGACGGCCCCGAAGTGCCGATCATGGATGGCTCCGCCGCGCCCTTCTCCTTCCTGCTGGAATGCGCCGGCACCGCGGTGCTCGATACCCCGCGCAAGACGATCGAAATCCTGCAGACGGTGCGTGCGACCGACGGCGATGCCTTCGCCGAGCTGCGCCCCTTCGACCCGGCCGCCACCTGGGCCGCGCGCCCGGAGGTTCCGACTCTGGACCTGGAAGTCGCGATCGATTTCCCCGACGCCGCGATCGGCCGCCAGAAATTGTCGATGCGCCTGACGCCGGAAAATTTCCGCGAAATCGTCGCCCCCGCCCGCACCTTCGGACGCCTGGGCGATGTCGAGAAATTGCACGCCATGGGCCTCGCCAAAGGCGGTAGCCTGGATAATGCGGTCGTCGTCGATGGCGCCAAGGTGCTCAATCCCGGCGGGCTGCGGATGGAAAAGGAATTCGCCGCGCATAAATTACTCGACGCGGTCGGCGATCTCGCGCTCGCGGGCGTGGCGCTGCATGGCCGCTTCATGGCCAACCGTCCCGGTCACGCCCTCACCAACAAGCTGCTCCGGGCACTTTTCGCCCGCCAGTCTGCCTGGGCCGACATCACGCCTGCGCAACTGGCCGCGATCGCGGCCTGAAACGCGGGCCTTCGCGGCGCGCGTGGCCGTGATATAAGCGCCTCCGATGATCCAAATGTACCCGCACGTTCGCGCCCTGTCGCTCATGCTCTGCCTTGCCGCGCCGCTTCTCAGCGGCTGCGGCGACTCGGACAAAGATAAAGTCGCCTCCGGGCCGCTGCCACCGGTGGAGGTGCTTTATAACAACGGCCTCGATGCCCTGAACGCGCGGCGGTTTTCGTCCGCCACCGATCAGTTCAACCGCCTGGAACAGAATTATCCCTTCTCAACCTGGACGGTGAACGCCCAGATCATGCAAGGGTATTCGCTTTACCAGCAGAACAAATACACCGATGCCATCGCCGCCTTGGATCGCTTCATCCAGTTGCACCCGGCGCATCGCGACATCGCGTATGTCTATTACCTCAGAGCGTTGTCGTACTACGAGCAGATCGCCGACATCCAGCGCGACCAAAAGGGCACCGAAGTGGCCATGGTGGCGCTGCAAGAGGTCGTAACCCGCTTTCCGAACAGTGCCTTCGCCAACGACTCCCGGCTGAAGATCGATCTTTGCCGCGACCATTTGGCGGGTAAGGAAATGGAGATCGGGCGCTACTACCAGAAGCAGCATTTGTATCAATCCGCGCTCGGACGCTTCCAGCGCGTGGTGGACGAATACCAGACGACCGCCCATGTCCCCGAGGCCCTGGCGCGGCTGGTCGAAGTCTATCTCGCCCTTGGCCTGAAGGAACAGGCCAGAAAAACCGCCGCAGTATTGGGTTTCAACGACCCGGGCAGCGATTGGTATCAGCACACTTACCAGCAACTCGCCGCAGTGGGGGAAGTGCCGAAGGACATGCCCGCCCCGTCCGGGGGCGGCCGGGGATTTCTGGGCCGTGCCTGGAACGCCCTGTTCTGATGTCATGACCGGCGGCGCGCGATGCTGACAGCGCTGTCCATTCGCGATGTGGTGCTGATCGACCGGCTCGACCTGGCGTTCGGCGGCGGTCTGACCGTACTGACCGGCGAAACCGGCGCAGGTAAATCCATCCTCCTCGACAGTCTTGGACTCGCTTTGGGCGCCCGCGCCGAGTCGGGACTCGTCCGCGCCGGTTGCGCGCAGGCGAGCGTGGCGGCGGTGTTTTCGCTGCGCGCGGACCACCCGGCTCTGGCCCTGCTGATCGAACAAGGGCTGGAGGGCGAGGACGAGATCGTGCTGCGCCGCGTGGTCATGAAAGATGGCCGCTCCCGCGCCTTCGTCAACGATCAGCCGGCCGGAGTCGCCCTGCTGCGCCGGGTCGCCGCCCTGCTGGTCGAGGTCCAGGGCCAACACGAACAAATGGGCCTCGCCGATCCCGCCAGCCATGGCGGGCTGCTGGACGCGTTCGGCGTGCCGCCCGAACTGCGCGACCCGGTCTCTGGCGCGTGGCGGTCCTGGCGCGACGCGGCCAAGAAACTGGACGCCGCCCGCACGGCGATTGAAACCGCGCGCCGCGACGAGGAATGGCTCCGGCACGCCGTGGACGAACTTGCAAGTCTGTCCCCGCGTCTGGGCGAGGAAGACGAACTGGTCGCGGACCGCCATCGTCTGCAACAGAACGAACGCCAGGCTGAGGCCATCGCCGCCGCCATCGCCGAACTGACGCCGCGGGATCGCCGGGGCTCCGCCGGTCCGGCCTCCGTGCTGCGATCGGCGTCGCGCCTGTTGCAACGCCTGGTGCCCGCGCATCAGCCGGATCAGACCAACCCGGCGCAGGGCGCGCTGTCCGCGCTGGAACGTGCCGAAGAAGCCCTTGCGGAAGCCGACACGCTTCTGGGCCGCTTGGCTGCCGAAGCGGACGCCGACCCGCGTATGCTGGAACAGACCGAGGAACGCCTGTTCGCCCTGCGCGCCGCGGGCCGCAAGCACAGCGTCCCGGTTGGCGAACTGCCGGTATTGCTGGACGCGCTGGCCGAACGCCTCGCCGGTCTCGAGTCGGGCGAGGCCGAACTGGCCGAACTGGAACTGGCGGCGCGCGAAACCCGGGCGCGTTTCGCGGCCGCCGCCATTGCGCTGACCGAGGCCCGGCGAAACGCCGCGGGCCGGTTGCGCGACGCCGTGATGACCGAGTTACCGCCGTTGCGGCTGGATAAAGCCCGTTTCTTCGTCGAAGTGTCGGCGGTGCCGGAATCCGCCTGGGGACCCGCGGGCACCGACCAAGTGCGATTCCTGATCGCCACCAACCCCGGACAGGAGCCGGGTCCGCTGGCGAAAATCGCGTCCGGTGGCGAATTGTCGCGCCTCATGCTGGCCGTGAAAGTCGTGCTGTCACTGGGCTCCGTCGTCCCGACGCTGGTCTTCGACGAGGTCGATTCGGGCATCGGCGGCGCCACCGCCGCCGCCGTCGGCGAGCGGCTGGCTCGCGTGGCGGAAACGGTTCAGGTGCTGGTTGTCACCCATAGCCCGCAGGTGGCCGCGCGCGGCATCGCGCATCTGCGAGTGTCGAAAGCGGCGAAGGGGACCCGCACCGCGACCACGGTGGAGCCGCTGGTGGCGCACGACCGGCGCGAAGAAATCGCCCGCATGCTGGCCGGCGAGATCGTCACGGCCGCGGCGCGGGCGGCGGCGGACGACCTGTTGGGCGTGGCCGGGTAACGCCCGCGCGAATCGGTTGCCCACCTTGTGCTGCCGTCATCGGGGCAGAATATCTCATTTCACATTCTGCAGCATGATCGTTTCAAGTTGACGCGTATCCCGCTGCCTTGAAGTAATTGATACACTCCTCGGGCGTGATCGGCCCGAGGAGTTCCGCGATGGCGTTCGCCACCTGCTCGTTCGCCCAGGTCTTGTCGATGAAGACCAGCCGTCCGGCGGCGACCCGGTGCTGGCGCGCCTTCCACTGTTTACGCCGGCGCGCGACATCCGCGCGGTCCTGTTCGCTGGCGTGCGAACTTTTTTTTAAAGCTGAGACCGGAATGGCCGAAAAAATGCCAGACACCGAAATAGCTGACGTCGATCCCGCGCTGCTTCAACTCAGCCAGGAGTTCGCGACCCGTGATGTCTGGCTTTTGGGCGATCCGGGTCTTAATCGAGAAGTCTTAGTTGGCGAGGGCGAAGGGCTGTTTACCGCCCATGGGTCGCACCGCCGGGCTACCGGTTTCCGCCATGGGTCTGGTCCAGCGGATCGCCGAGGAATGGCTGACTGCGAAATGCGCGGCGGCCTGAGCACAACTCATGCCCCTGGAAACCGCCGCGACGACGCGTTGGCGCAGGTCGAGAGAACAGGGTGCTGCCATACGGGCTGGCCTCCAATTCCAGCCCGTAGCTTGAATCGTGTTTTCACTCGCACCGGAAGCGTTAAATCGAGTCAAAAAGAAGCAATCATGCTCTAACGCTCCGTGCAAGGCGCTGGGCAGTCGATCGTCACCGTATCGAAGGACCGGGTAAAAGCCTCGGCCACCGGCAGGTTGGTGCCGCCGGTCAAACCGGCCAGCACCAGTACGGCCAAGGTATAAGCGCATGCGAGGCGCGGCCGGCCTCTCACCCAGGGCGCGAGCCCGGCAGCAAGGCCAAACACCAGAAAATGCGTATGCGAGGCGTAGATGTAGAGGCTCCCCCTGAACTGAAAATCCAGATGGAACAGGATGTTCAACGCCAACGCCGCCGCCATGCCGGCCATCAGCCAGCGCGTCCTGGCGTTCAGCAGCGTACCGGTGGCTCCGCTTGCCAGAAAAATCAGCCAGGTGAGCCAGGCCGCGCTGCCGATCCCCGTGAACGACGTGCGGCGGAAGTCCAGCATGTCGATGCCCTCGGGCAGATGCACCGTGTCGTAGGCCGGGGAGATGAAGGAGTAGCCGAGGAAGGTCTCGGCCACTTTCAGGGCGCCCGTTCGCTCGCCCTTGGTGCGCAGCCAGTAAACCTGTTTCAGTGCGAGCACCGGGTCGGCCAGGATCGTCGCGAGTTCGTCGTGCCAGACGATGGCGCAGAGGACGATCAGGATTGCGGTCAGCATCAGGCCAAAACGGATGGTGCGGCGAATGGCGTCCATCAAACCATGGAAACGCAGGGAGACCAGGAGTTCGGTCAGGGCCACCTGCATGACGTTGGTCAGAGTCACGCCGAAGCAGAAAACGCCCAGAAGCGTGCGTTGCCAGGGACGTTCGCGGCGATCCGACAGGCGGTAGGCGGTGAGAAGCCATAAGGCCGCGATCCCAAATCCCGCCGGGCCGTAAGCCTCCGCGATAATCGAGGTAAACAATTGGGTGCCGGTGACGGCATAAAGGATGGTCAGCGCTGCGGCCTCGGCTCGGCCGGCGCCGATCGCGCGGACAAAGAGGCAGGCGATCGCCACCCCGGCCGCGCCGAACCCAGCCATGACCAGGACAGAGGCCTGCTTCGCGTCGCAGCCCAGAAAAACCAGCGCCTGCCCCAATGGACGGAGCAGCAGGATCAGCGGGTGTTTGACTCCTCCGGGATCGGCGGGCGACAGGCCGAACGTGCCGACATACCGGATTGGATCGAAGTCGAAGGCCAGGTTGAAATAATCGAGGTAAACGCCGCGCGCCAGACGCAGCCCCAGCGCGGCGTACAAGGTCAACGCGACCGCGCCCAACCCGGCGGCCATCCAAAGGTCCGTCGCCAGCAACGCGTTGTCGGCCGTACGATCGTCCCGGCCGGGGTTGGTGTTCGTTTCCATCGTTCCCCCGGCGATTGTCGGCGTGCTATTCAGACCCCGCTTCGCGGGTTGTCAATTCGACGGGAGGGAGAACGGATGCCTTTCCGCCCAAGGCGTCTCGCACGCGGGGAACAGCCCCTTCAGTAGGATTCGATGACGACGTTCCCACCGCCCGCGTTATTGCCGCTATGCGTCGATCTGGACGGCACGTTGATCCGGACCGATGTGCTGGTCGAAGGCGCAATCGCGCTTTTGGGGCAGCTGCGGGTCGTGACGCTTGTCCGTGGGCTCGCGCGCGGACCTGCCGCGTTGAAGGCGGCGGTCGCAGCAGCGTCGCCCGTGGATCCGGCGTTGCTCCCGTATAACGAACCGCTGTTGGATTACATCGAGGCAGAACGGGCCAAAGGCCGGCGCATCGTCCTCGCCACCGCCGCCGCCGAGGCCACCGCGCGCGGCGTCGCCGCGCATCTGAACCTGTTCGACGAAGTGTTTGCCTCGACCGCCGAGTGCAACCTTAAGGGCGAAGCGAAGGCGGCGGCGTTGGTGGAGAGGTTTGGCGTCAAGGGCTTCGTCTACGCGGGGGATTCCTCAGTCGATCTTCCGGTCTGGCGTCAGGCGGCGGCGGCGGTGCTGGTGAACGTCGCGCCCGCCGTGGCCGCAAAGGCACGGGCAGAGGCAGCGATCGAACATACGATCGCAGACCAGCCTCCAATGGCGCCGGCATTGCTTCGCGCCATGCGGCCGCATCAATGGGTGAAGAATATCCTGGTCTTCCTGCCGATCTTCACCGCCAACGCGCTGAGCGACCGCGCCAGTTGGATCGGCGGCATTCTGGCGTTCCTCGCGTTCAGCGCCACAGCGTCGGGGATTTACCTCGTCAACGATCTGCTCGACCTGAGCGCCGACCGGGCACACCCGCGCAAACGCCTGCGTCCCTTCGCGGCGGGCACCGCACCCTTGCCGGCCGGGATCGCGCTGGCGGGCGTTCTGCTCGTTTTAGGCATCGGCTTGGGTTGGCGCGCCGGGATTCCTCTGGTCGTCCCGATCTATGCCGCGACCTCCCTGGCCTATTCCATGCGCCTGAAACGCGAGCCCCTGGTCGACGTCTTCGTGCTGGCCATGCTTTACACGATCCGCCTGATCGGCGGCGGCGAGGCTACCGGCCATACGCTGTCTTTGTGGCTGCTGGCCTTCGCCAGTTTCTTGTTCCTGAGCCTCGCACTGATCAAACGCGTGGCGGAGGCGATGGACAGCGCGGACCGATCGGCGGCGGTCCTGAAGGGGCGCGGCTACGAACCCGGCGATCTGACGATCCTGCAATTATTCGGTGTCTGCTCGGCGTTCGCCTCCAGCCTCGTACTGGCGCTGTTCGTGCAGAATGAAACGACGGCCGGCCGTTTCATGTCGCCTAACCTG
>JAYWAX010000038.1:0-2609 GCA_043782125.1 Acetobacteraceae bacterium
TACCAGCGCGTCCATGAAATCGGGGTATGCGACTCCCCAGTTCCAGACATGCATCCCGCCCATCGAGTTGCCGATCACCAGACGCGCGTGACGGATGCCCAACCCCTCGGTCAGCAGCCGGTACTGCGCCAGAACCATGTCGTCATAGTTATAATGAGGGAATTTCGCGCGCAACCCGTCGGACGGTTTCGTCGATTTCCCGGTGCCCAATGCATCCGGAATCACGATAAAATACTTACGGGCGTCGAGCGGTTGTCCTTCGCCAAACAATTCGCCGGCATAACCCGGTGTCAGCATCGTGGCGCCAGAGCCGGCGGTGCCGTGCAGAACCACAACCGGCTCGCCATTCGGATTGCCGACGGTGTAGTAATGAAGGCGTACTTCCGGCATGATCTCGCCAGTGTGAAAGCGAAAATCGCGCGCGAGCCAATCGCCCTCTTTCGGCGCGGGATACTCGGCCGCGACGGCGGGTCCCGCGATCGACATCGCCGCCATCGCCTGCAGCGCGCGCGGCCATAAACCTGAAAGTTTCATGGTTCTTTCTTCCCCCTTTGCTGCGGGAAGTCTAAACCGGCGCACCGCGCGTCCGCCAGACCCGGCGCCCCGACAGGTAAACGGCCGCCGCGGCCGCCTGACATCCCGCTGCCACCACGAACAACCATGGCACCGCCTCGCCGCCCGCCGCGTCGCGGATCGCGCCAAACACCGCCGGCGCCAACGCGTAAAGTGCCTGAGACACCGCCGTCGCCTTGGCGACCGCCCAACTGGCGTCCTCGCGCGTGAATTCCGCCTGCGCGATCAAGGGCGGGATCGAGGTGGTATTGCCGATCCCGAGGCCGAACAGCACCGTGCCCGCCAGCAACAGTGGCACATTCGTTCCGCTGGCGAGCAGGAACGCCCCGCAGCCGGCGATCTGCACGCCGTAATTCAGCGCGGCCACCACGCGCCGATCCGCGTCCGCCGGCAGAAACCACCCTGCCAGCGTGCGGCCCAGTACCGCGGCGGCGGTGGAACATCCCGCGGCGAGGCCGGCGCCGCCCGCGCCCAGAGCCGGGACGAGCATGGAAAACAAATGCGCGATCAAACCGATTTGCGCGAACAACCCCACCGCCATACCCAGCGCCAGCGTCAAAAACGCCCGGTCGCGCCAGAGGCTTCCGACCGGCGCTTGTGGCGGCGGCGAAGCGGGCCCGATGCTGCTCGTGCCCACCGCTTCGCCGTCCGGCACCGTACCCATCGACTCCGGCGTCCGGCCAAGCACACGCGCCGACAGGAACAGGACACAGCAAAGCATCGTCGCGGCAATCCCGATCGCCGCCCCGGGAAACCCTACCCACAGGATCGCCGCGACCCAAAGCGGCGAAAAGATCGTGCCGCCCATACTCGCCCCGTTATAGGCCATCGACAGCGCGGCGGGCCGGCGCCGGTTGAACCAGGGCGAGACCATCGCGTTGATCCCCGCGGCGCCCAGAGCCACCCAGCCGATGCCGCTCAGCACGGTCGCGGCGAATAGTTGCCACGGCTCGGCCGCCAACGCCCATCCCACGACGCCAACCGCGAGGCTCGCCGCCCCGGCGACGGTCACGCGCGGCAGGCCGAAGCGCCGGTAGGCAAGCGGCAGGTTCGCCACCGCGAAGGCGCCCATCAGGAAATGCACGGTCATCGCACCCGAGACGAGACCAACAGACCAGCCGCGCGCGTCCCGCACCGCCTTCAGAAAAATCGGCGGGCCGTAAAACCCGACGCCCCATCCGAACACCGCGACCGCGAAGGCGGCGGCGACCACGGTCCAACCATAAAAGCCTCCGGCGCGTGTGCCAGGGGACACGCCAGAGGACACGCCGGGGGCCATATTCCGGGACGTGTCGCGCCGGTCCTGAATGCGATGGGTCATGCCCGTTTCTGGGCTGCCCAATGGCGGCGATGTTTCGTTCCCGGTCGAAGCATTGGCCGCGCCACCATGCTATTGGGACGCGGAACAAGGGATGGAACGCGCATGGTCACGACCTCGTCGCTCGCGGAAGTCGCGTCCCTGGTTGGCGAGCCTGCCCGCGCCGCCATGCTTCAGGCGTTGATGGATGGGCGGGCACTGACCGCGACGGAACTGGCCGCCGTCGCCGGGATCACCCCGCAAACCGCCAGCGCGCATCTGGGACGTCTTTGTGCCGCGGGCCTGGTCGGGGTGCTGCAACAGGGACGGCACCGGTATCACCGGCTCGCCACGCCCCAGGTCGCGCAAATGCTGGAAAGTCTCATGCTGGTGGCGGCGGGCACGCTGGCGCCGCGCACTGGGCCGCGCGACACGGCGATGCGCCTCGCCCGGACCTGTTACGATCACATCGCCGGGCAATTGGGCGTCGGGATCGCCGACGCGATGCGGCGGGAGGGGTGGGTCGATTTGGACGACGACGCCGGGATGCTGACGCCGAGCGGCGGCGCGTTCCTGTCGCGGCTTGGGATCGACCTCGCGGCCCCGATGGGCACCCGGAAACCGCGCGCATTACCGCTGTGCCGTCTGTGCCTGGACTGGAGCGAGCGCCGTCCGCATTTTTCCGGCCGCCTCGGACAGGCGCTGTGCCAGACCAGTCTCGCCCGCGGCTGGGTGCGGG
>JAYWAX010000039.1:0-19471 GCA_043782125.1 Acetobacteraceae bacterium
TGTCGCCACACGTTATGACAAACTCGCCAGAAATTTCACCGCGACAGTCATTCTGGCCGCGATCATCAGATGGTGGATCTAATCGAGTCTGGAGCCTAAAGGTCTCTCCGCTGGACCGTGCGCGCCGCAGCCGGTCCAGCGGATAAAGATCGACAGCGGACATCATTCAGCCCATGGCACCATGGGCGGTGGCGACGATTTCGAAGGAGCGTTTGCGCTTTTCGTGATCGAAGACATTGCCGGTGACGATCAATTCGTCCGCGCCCGTGCTTTCCGCGAAGGCGTCCAGGCCCCGGCGAACGGTGTCCAGCGAACCGACGACAGCGCAGGATAAAGAATCTGCCAGCATGGCGCGGCCGTAATGGTCGATGCGCGATTCAAGGTCCGGGATGGGCGGTGGCAAAAGCCCAGGACGGCCACGGCGAATGTTGAGGAAGGATTGTTGCTGCGAAGAGAAGAGAAAGCGGGCTTCCTCGTCCGTATCAGCCGCAACGACGTTCAGGCCCAGCATGACGTTGGCTTTGGCCAATTGCGCGGAGGGACGGAAATGTTGGCGGTAGGTGGCGATGGCATCCATCATCATACCGGGCGCGAAATGGGACGCGAAGGCGAAGGGCAGGCCGAGAATCGCGGCCAGTTGGGCGCCGTAGGTGCTGGACCCAAGGATCCAGACCGGGACGTTCAGCCCGGCGCCGGGCACGGCCTGGACAGCCTGATTTTCCTGGGCCGGTTGGAAATAGGCCATCAGCTCGACGACATCCTGGGGAAATTCGTCGCCGCTGCTGTTCAGGTTTCGCCGCATCGCGCGTGCCGTGACCTGATCGGAGCCCGGCGCGCGGCCAAGGCCGAGTTCGACGCGGCCGGGATGCAGTGCGGCCAGCGTGCCGAATTGTTCCGCGATCAGTAACGGCGCGTGGTTCGGCAGCATGATACCGCCAGAGCCGATCGTGATGGTTTTCGTGCCCGCCGCGACATGGGCCAACGCCACCGCGGTCGCGGCGCTGGCGATGCCAGGCAAATTATGATGTTCCGCCATCCAATAGCGGCGAAACCCCAGCGCTTCGACGTGGCGGGCGAGGTCGAGCGAGTTGCGCAGCGCCTGACCGGCGTCGCTGCCCTCGGCGATGGGGGAAAGATCGAGAACGGAGAGAGGTACCATGAGAGTGAACATGGCATCGGACGCGCGAGAATTAAAGCCGTGGGGTTTGGGCCGGTCTATACGGTTTGGCGGGGTTGCCGCAGGATGGATGAAAGCGGCGAACTCTCGTGTGCAAGGAACTCCGGCGATGACCAATCTTCCGTTGAACGGGCTAAAAGTCCTCGATCTAACGGCGCATCGCGCCGGGCCCACTGCGGTCCGCCAGCTCGCCGATTGGGGCGCCGATGTGATAAAAATCGAGCCGCCGGGGGAGTCCAAGGGCGATGTACTGGGCGGCAACCGGCATGGGTTCGATTTTCAGAATCTGCACCGCAACAAGCGGGGCATGACGCTGAACCTGAAAACGCCGGAAGCGCATGCGATTTTCATGCAATTGGCGAAGGACGCTGATGTTGTGGTGGAAAATTACCGGTCCGACGTGAAATACCGGCTGAAAGTGGATTACGACACGATCGCGGCGGTGAATCCTCGGATTGTTTATGGGTCCATCTCCGGGTTTGGGCAGAGCGGACCGGATGCGACGCGTCCCGGCGTGGATCAGATCGCGCAGGGCATGGGCGGGCTGATGTCGATCACGGGATTGCCCGGCCAGGGGCCAGTGCGGGTGGGTATTCCGATCGCCGATTTAACGGCCGGGATTTTTCTGTCGCAGGCGATTTTGCTCGCGTTGATGCAGCGGGCGCAAACCGGCAAGGGGCAGTGGGTGCACACGTCGCTGCTGGAAGCACAGATTTTCATGCTCGATTTTCAGGCGAGCCGCTGGTTGATCGCGCACGAGGTGCCGGGGCAGGCCGGCAACGACCATCCGACGGGGATACCGACCGGGGTGTTTCCGACGGCGGACGGGCATATCAACATCGCCGCCTCCGGCCAGGGATTATGGGAACGGTTTTGCAAGGCGATCGGCTGGGAGGCGGCGCTGTCGGAGCCGGATTACGCGACGGGCGGGCTGCGGTCGAAGAACCGTAAAATTCTGAACGAGCGTATCGGCGAGATCACGCGGACAAAGTCCAGTACGTATTGGCTGGAGACGATCAACAAGGCCGGCGTTCCCTGCGGTCCGATCAATGACATCGCGGGGGTTTTCGCCGAGCCGCAGACTCAACATCTGGGAATCGCGCGGCCGGTGCATCATCCGAAACTCGGCACGATCGAGGTCGTCGGGCAGCCGATCAATTTGACGGATAATCCGCAGCCCGCGGCGTTGGGGCCGACGCCCGATCTGGGGCAGCACACTGACGCCATTCTGGGGGAATTGGGTTACGACGCGGCGGCGATCGCGGATTTGCGCGACCGTGGCATTATCTAACTGAGGAGTCGGGAGCGTGGCAGGCAGTCTTTCGGCAGGTCAGGTGGCCCGGTACCAGCGCGACGGTTTTTTGTTTCCGGTGCCGTGCCTGACGGCGGAAGAAGTCGCGCATTACCGTGGGTGCCTGGAGGCGTTCGAGCAGGCGCAAGGCGATACATTTGGAAAACTCCCGGGCCTGGTGCGGTCGAAGTCGCATTTGCTGTTCACCTGGATGGATGAACTGGTGCGTCATCCCCGGGTGCTGGACGCGGTCGAAAGCCTGATCGGGCCGAACATTCTGATCTATCATTTAACGTCCTGGTTAAAGGAGCCGAACGAGCCCTCGCACGTGTCCTGGCATCAGGACGGGACGTATTTCGGGTTGGAGCCGTACGAGCAGATCACTGCCTGGATCGCTTTGACGGATGCGACCGAGGATATGGGGTGCGTGAAGATCGTTCCGGGCAGTCAGGCAATTGGCCAGCGGCCGCATAAGGACGTGCCGGCGCCGGGCAATTTATTGTCGCGGGGGCAGACGATCGACCACAAGCTCGATTACACTAAATATATCACGATGCCGCTGAAATCGGGGGATATTTCGTTGCATCATACGCATATCGTGCATTCGTCGGACCCGAACCGGACGGATCGGCGGCGGATCGGGATTGGCGTCAGTTATATTCCGACGCGTTGCCGCCTGGTGAATGAGGCCCGCGTTGGTGCCTCGCTGGTGCGCGGAACGGATGAGTTTGGACATTTCGAGTTGGAACCCAGGCCGGTGGAAGACTTCGATGCGGCGGCGCGGGCAGCACATGCGGCGTCGGTAAACAGTTTTTTCGAATCCAACCGGTTGCTGGCGGCGCGGCGAAAATCGGGGAATATCGGGATCTAATGCCCGGAGGCGGCCCACTCAAGATGAGGAACACCAGGATGAAAATCGGCGTTTTTTCGACCTTCATGTCGCCGTTGGCGACGCCCGCCATGATCCGCGACTTTGGCAAACGCGCGGAAGGAATTGGCCTCGAGTCGATCTGGATGGGCGAGCATGTCGCGCTGTTCGACAAGAACACATACGGTTATCCCAGTTCGAAGGACGGGCGCATTCCGGTGCCCGCAGGTGGCGGCATGCTGGATGTGACCGCGACGTTCGGGTTTCTCGCGGGGGTGACAAGCACGATCCGATTCGGCACGGGCGTCGCGTTGGTGCCGCAACGGAACCCGATTTATACGGCGAAGGAAATGTGTACGCTGGATTGGCTGAGCGAGGGGCGGCTGGATTTCGGCATCGGTGTGGGTTGGAACAAGGAAGAAGTGGAAGCCTGCGGTTACAGTTGGGAAGACCGCGGCGCGCGTTGCGACGAGTTTTTGGACGTGATGCAAAAACTATGGTCTGAGCCGGTTGTCGATTACGCAGGAAAATGGGTCAAATTCGAAACGCTGCGGATGGATCCGAAGCCTGTCCAGAAGGGAGGTATTCCGATCATTGTCGGCGGTTATGCGCCTCCCGCGTTCCGCCGCGCGGTGCGGTTTGGTTCGGGCTGGTATGGTTTCAACCGCGACATCGCAGGCACCAAGGACATGCTGGGACGGCTCGACGCGGCGTTTGCCAAGGCGGGACGCGTGCGCAGCGCGGATTTTCAGATTATTGTTACGCCACCGGTCGCCATGCCGGTCGATGAAATGTTGGGATATGCGGAACTGGGGGTAGACCGGCTGGTCGTGAACCTTGGCAGCCAGCGTCCGGAACGGATTGGGCCGCGGCTTCAGGAAATTGAACGGCTGGTGAAAATGGCGGGGTGAGTCTGGCCGTCAGAACGATTGACCTTTTGCCACAAGTCAATCGTTCGGCCGCGTAAAAAACCTACCGCGCGAAAGGCCGGACCGCATCCAGCAAATGCGCTGTCGGCGCCAGCCTGGGCACGCCATCGTCGCTTGCGGGCGGGACGATAATCACGCCCCAGTCCGGCAACGTCCGCAACGATGCACGCGCCACCGGGTGGTCCATCAAGGGCTGATTCAGCGACGGCGCGACAATGACCGGCGTGCCGCGCCCGATCGCTTCCGCCGCCACCGACAACGCCAGGCTGTCCGCGATTCCCTGCGCCAATTTGTTCAGCGAATTGAAGCTACAGGGCGCGAACAGCACAACCCCGCGCGGCGGGCGCGGGCGGATGGCCAGGTCGAAATAAGATTCGACGACCTGGATGCCCGCAACATCCGCCAGTTCCCAAGGCGAGACGATACGCGACGCATGCGGTGTCGGCAGCGCAATGACGCTGGAAAACCCCAGGCCAACCAATCCACGGAGGATTTCGGGCGCGCGTTGCGCCGTCGTCGTTCCGCTCACGATCAGATATACGGTATCGAAACGTTCGGTCATGTGCGAGCCTTCTGGATGGTGTCCTCGGCGTCGTCCGGTGCCATGTCCAGCGCGCGGATGGCGATGTCGCGGGGGAAGCCCGCGCGGGCCAGGACGCCCAATTCCTTGTTCCGGTCGCCGTCTTCCGCCAACCGGAACGGGCCGATACGGCGTTTGCGCGTCAGGATCAGAGCGGACGCCAATTCGCCGCCGTCGCCGTCCGGCAGCACGGCGCGGGCGCGTTCCGGGTCGATGCCTTTGGCCACGAGCCGCGCGGCGATGGCGCGGCGGGACCGTCCGCTGCGCGCCAGGCCCGCCGCCCGGCTTTGCGCGAAGGCGGCATCGTCGATCAGGCCGAGTTCGACCATCCGCGCGACGACTCCCGGCACCGCAGCCTTCGCCGCCGCCGCCAGATCGGCCGCTGTGTCGCGATCCGTGGCCTCGCGCGCCCAGGTATCGATACGGCGGAACAATGTTTGGCGGAGGCCGCCTTCGGAGCTGGCGTACCGCGCGAGGTAATTCATCGCCGCCTCGCGCAACGAAGCCGCATCCGGCGCCGGGCGGGCCGGTTTATCGCGCCGGGCGGGCTTTTCACGGCGGGCGGGTTTTTCGCGTGAGGATACGTTGGACATCGGACCACGATGCCACGTCCGGCGCGGCGGGCAAGCTGGAATGTTTGACAACGCCCCGCGACGTGGCGAAAGATGCTCGCTTCCGTGGAACCCGCCCCGAATAGTCGTGGGCGGGTGCCCCATTGGAAGCATGTAAATGGTTAAAATCTCATGATTCCGGCTCTGCTACCGAACTACGCTCGTGCCGACCTCGCCTTCGAGCGGGGCGAAGGTGCCTGGTTGTGGACGGTGGACGGGCGACGAATGCTGGATTTCGGGTCGGGCATCGCCACGGCCTCCTTGGGACATGGGCATCCGCATCTGGCCAAGGCCATCGCCGATCAGGCGGCCAAGGTGATGCATGTTTCCAATCTGTACCGGATTCCGCAGGCGGAAAAACTGGCCGCGCGCCTCGTCGAGGCGAGCTTCGCGGACAGCGTGTTCTTCTGCAACTCGGGCGCCGAGGCGAACGAGGGCATGATCAAAATGATGCGCCGGGCGATGTACGACGCGGGGAAACCGGAACGCTTCCGGATTATCTGCTTCGAAGGCGCGTTCCACGGCCGCACGCTGGCAACCCTGGCGGCGACGGGGAACGAACATTATCTGCATGGCTTCGGACCGGTGGTGGACGGCTTCGATCATGTCCCCTTCGGCAACATGAACGCCGTGCGCGATAAGATCGGGCCAAACACCTGCGGCATCATTGTCGAGCCGATCCAGGGCGAAGGCGGGATCCGCGTCGGCGACCCGCAATTCCTCCGCGATCTACGCGCCGTGTGCGACGAATACGGCATCATTCTGGGCATGGACGAAGTCCAGTCCGGCATGGGCCGTACCGGCAAGCTCTACGCGCATGAATGGGCGGGCATGACGCCGGACGTCATGTCCTCTGCCAAAGGCATCGGCGGCGGCTTTCCGTTGGGCGCTGTGCTGGCCAAGGAACAATTCGCCAAGGCGCTGGTTCCCGGCACGCATGGGACCACGTATGGCGGCAATCCGCTGGCCTGCGCCGCCGGCAACGCGGTGCTGGACGTGATCCTCGCCCCCGGCTTCCTCCAGGAGGTCGTGCGCAAGGGCAATGTTCTGGGTGCCGAACTGACGAAGATCGCCGCCGAGTTTCCCTCGGTGTTCGCCGATGCGCGCGGTCAGGGGCTGTTGCGCGGGCTGAAATGCGTGCCGCCGCAAGGCGACGTGCAGCGCGCCTGCGTGGCCGAGGGGCTGATGGCGATCACGGCTGGCGAGAACGTGCTGCGCCTGGCCCCGCCGCTGGTCGTCACGGACGACGATATCGGTCAGGCGATGGCGATGCTGCGCCGCGCCGCCGCGAACGTGGCCAAGGCTATTGCCCCCAAGGCTGTGTCACAGTGAGTTCTGCGCTGCGTCGCGAGACAGGTTCCGAGGGCCAGTCCCCTTCCGAGGGGGCCGGTCCGCGGCACTTCCTGGATTTGCGCGACTTCGATACCGGGACGCTCCGGCAGATGCTGGACGTCGCCGCTCATTATAAAAAGGCGCGCGGCGTTTCTTCTCGCGCAATGGGCCGCCCGCTGGCGGGCAAGACGCTGGCGCTGATTTTCGAAAAACCCTCGACCCGGACGCGCGTGTCGTTCGAAGTGGGCATGCGCCAGCTTGGCGGCGAGGCGATCGTGCTGAGTGGCAGCGACATGCAGTTGGGGCGCGGGGAATCTGCGGCCGACACCGCGCGCGTGCTGTCGCGCTATGTCGATGCGATCATGCTGCGGACCAGCCAGTCCTCCCGGCTGCGCGAACTGGCTGATCACGCGACGGTGCCGGTCATCAACGGGCTGACCGATACCTCGCATCCCTGCCAGTTGATGGCGGATGTCATGACATTCGAGGAGCATCGCGGCCCGATCGCCGGACAGGTGATCGCCTGGTGCGGCGATGGCAATAATGTCGCCCGCAGTTGGATCGAGGCGGCGGTGCGGTTCGGCTTCACGCTGCGGCTGGCGACCCCGGCCGCGTTGCAACCGCCAACGGATCTGATCGAGTGGGCGCGCGCGCAGGGCGGATCGATCGAGCTGACGGACGATGCGATGGCGGCGGTGAAAGACGCGCGCTGCGTGGTGACGGATACCTGGGTGTCGATGTCGGACGATCCGAATTCGAACCGGCATAACCTGTTAATGCCCTACCAGGTGACCGAGGCGCTGATGGCGAAGGCCGCCAAGGACGCCATCTTCATGCATTGCCTGCCAGCGCATCGCGGGGAGGAAATGACGGAAGGCGTCATCGACGGGCCGCAATCGGTGGTCTTCGACGAAGCGGAAAATCGGCTGCATGCGCAAAAAGGCGTGCTGGCCTGGGTTATGGGCGCGGCGCGGTAGAGAGGCGTGGAACCACGGCAAGGGGGAAGCGCATGGCGGCAGCATACAGTATTTGTCTCGGAACGGCGGGCTGGGGTGTCTGGCACAGCCCGGATGCAGGGACATCGTGGATGCGGCAGCGCGCGCCTTTTCCGCTCAACAGCCGCATCCAGGCGTTGGTCACCCATCCCAATCAGGCCCGCACCGTTTTTGCGGCCGGGGATACCGGCCTGTTCGTGAGCCACGACAGCGGAGCCCGGTGGGACCGCATCGGCGCCGAGGGCGCTTTGCCAACGATCTGGTCTCTGGCGATCGATCCCACCAATCCCGGCAATCTCTTCGCCGGCACAAGGCCCGCCGGGGTCTGGCGCTCCCGCGACGGCGGACGGCAATGGGAGAAACTGGCCGTGGACATCGCCAAGGCGTGCTCGATCGGCACACCCTTCGTGACCAGCATCGTCGTCGACCCGGACGATCCTCGTATCGTTTGGGCCGGTGTCGAAATCGACGGCGTGTTCCGCAGTATGGACGGCGGCGATACGTGGACGCACCTTGAGGCGGGCTTGTACGACCCGGACGTTCACGACATGGCGATCGCGCCGGCACAGCCCAAACGTTTGTTCGTCAGCACCGCGCGCGACATGTTCCTGAGCGACGATCTCGGCGACACGTGGCATCCCATGGGAATCAAGGAGAAATGGCCGCTGCCCTACGCCCGCGGCATCGCGATCAAACCCGATAATCCCGGCGTCTTGTATGCCGGATGCGGAGAGACCACGACCGGCGAAAAGGGACACGTGCTCCGCACCACGGATTTTGGGCAGCGCTGGGAGGTTCTTCCTCTCCCCACCCCGGCGAACGCGACGATCTGGGGCCTCGCCACGCATCCCGCCGACGCCAACCGCATCGTGGCGTTCACGCTGTTCGGCGAGGTGTATGTCACCGAGGATGCCGGCGCGTCCTGGCGTAAAATGGGGCGCGATTTCGGCGAGATCAGGACCGCGGTGTGGGTGCCGAACTGATTTTTCACGTTGAAACCGGCGCCTCGCCTCAAGATGGCGGTTCGGTCGCCAGCAATTGTTCAATGACGGCAACAAAGCCGTTTACCAAGTCAACCGCCCATCTGGTCTGATCGAGCGGCACGGGCCTGGCCACATCGTCCGCTTCGATTTTCACCTTCCCCGCCGTTGCCGCGGAAACGCCGCCATGGCGGGTGTTCGGCCTCAATTCCCCCCGATTATCAGCGCGAGAGGGACGACGGGACCCCTGCGCCACGTGCCGGCCAGTACGCTGAGTCTGACGCTGGCCCAGGTCAGCGGCCGGGAAAGTGGCCGGAGCGCGCGGGGGATCCTGGCCCATGCGTTGCGAGCATACTTGGCTCTATTGGCATTCGTGCCGGTTGTGCGACACTCGCGGGTCAACGCCTGGATCGATACAACATGCCCGCCATCCGTACCGTCTGCGCCCATGATTGTCCCGACATGTGTTCGTTGCGCGTCCACGTCGAAAACGGCCGCGTGACGAAGATCGAGGGCGATCCGGATCACAAGTTCACGGCCGGTTTTGCCTGCGGCAAGGTCAACCGCGACATGGGCATCATGTATTCGCCGGAGCGTCTGACCACGCCGCTGCGCCGCATCGGGCCTAAAGGCTCAGGCCAGTTCGAACCGGTCTCCTGGGACGCGGCGCTGGATGAGATCGTCTCGACCTGGAAACGCGTCATGGCCGAGTCCGGACCATCGGCGCTTTTGGGCTACGCTTACAGCGCGCATCAGGGTCAGATCAATCGCGGCCTCACCAACGGGTTGTTCCACGCTCTGGGCTGTTCGCGGCTTCTTGGCGGCACCGTGTGCGATTCCTGCGCCGACGCGGCCTGGGTCGCGACGGTGGGGGACACCGGCGGGGCCGATCCCGAGTCGGTGGCGGAATCCGATCTGGTGGTGTCGTGGGGCTCGGATTTGCACGCGACCAACGTGCATTTATGGGCGGCGATCGAGAAGCGCCGCGCCGCCGGGGTAAAGCTGGTCGCGATCGATCCAAGGCGGACCCGGGCGGCACGGGTCGCCGATCTCTGGCTGCCGGTTCGGATCGGCACCGATTCCGCGCTGGTCCTCGGTGTGATGCATATTTTGGCGCGGGACGGAAAGCTGGATCGCGATTATCTCGCGGCGCACGCGCTGGGGTTCGATCGTGTCGAGCACGAAATCCTGCCGCGGTTCGCGCCGGAGCAAGTGGCCGCG
Source organism: Acetobacteraceae bacterium (assembly GCA_043782125.1). Classification (GTDB taxonomy): domain Bacteria; phylum Pseudomonadota; class Alphaproteobacteria; order Acetobacterales; family Acetobacteraceae; genus Rhodopila. The sequence goes on from JAYWAX010000039.1 coordinate 9,985, forward strand.
ATCACTGGCCTGCCGATCTCAGATATCGAGACTTTCGCGGACTGGTACGGCGCGGCGAAAACTTCGTTCACGCGGATCGGGTTCGGGCTTAGCCGTTTCACCGATGGCGGCCAGAATCTGCGAACGGTGGCGCTGCTGCCGGGCGTGACGGGATCCTATGGGCGCTACGGGGGCGGTGCGATGCTCGCGACGGCCGCGGGGTTCGGGCTGAATTACAACGCACTTCGAAAGCCTTCGGGACCGGCGATCGCGCGAACGATCAATCATCTGAAACTTGGGGAGGCGTTACGCACCCTGAACGATCCACCGGTACGCGCGTTGTTCATTGCCGCCAATAATCCTGCCGTGACCAATCCCGACACCGCCGGCATCCGCGCCGGACTCGCGCGGGAGGATTTGTTCACCGTCGTGCACGATCCTTTCATGACCGAGACGGCGAAGTTCGCAGATATCGTGCTACCGGCCGCGACGTATTTGGAGACCGACGATTTTTACCGGTCTTATGGCACGTATTACATGCAATACGGACGGCGCACGGTCGAACCGCTTGGCCAGGCCTGGTCGAATCATCGCCTGACCCAGGCCCTGGCCGCACGGATGGGGCTGACCGACCCGGTGTTTCAGGCCGCGCCCGCCGATCTGGTGGCGGAATTGTTCCGCGGCGCGACCGGCGCGGTGGCGGGCGTCGATCCGGCATCGCTGTTGGACGGAACACCGGTGTCGATCGGCCATCGCGGCGGGCAGACATTCGCCACACCGTCCGGAAAGCTAGAGTTTTACTCGGATACGCTGGCGAAACAAGGACTGCCACCGATGCCGGACTGGCGCCCCGATCCGGCGGACACCGGTCATGGGCAGCTACGCTTGCTGACAACCCCCGGTTATTTCCAGAGCCATACCGCGTTTTCCGGCAATGCCTGGCTGCGGGAACGCGAGGGCGCGCCACATGCGATCCTGCATCCGGACGACGCGGCGGCGCGCGGGCTGGTGGATGGGCAGCACGTGCGCCTGAGCAATGCGCGCGGCGCGATCGGGCTGGTGTTGCGCGTGCGCGATGAAATCCGGCCGGGCGTGGTGCTGGTGCCGGGACAGCGCCCCGACGGGGAAGCCATCCGCGGGACGGTCAACATGCTCTGCGCCGACGATTTCACCGACATGGGGCAAGGCGCCACTTATCAAAGCACCTGGCTCGACGTTCATCCCTGGGTGTGAGTCTGGCCTGACCCGTGCCTGGTGCCGGTAAGGAGGGCACGGCGGGCGTTGTGTCATGCCAATTGGCCGAACGATTGACTGGTTGCGACGTCCGCTCCGCGTCATGGCACGCCCCTGAGCGGGCCATCGGGCGCGGTACTCCGTTGCGAGAGTGGCCGCGAGCATCGGCGGCAAGTGCCCTTTGTCCAATCGCTGTGCTGCTCCCGATGCCCCGCCTCGATCGGACACGGCAAGGAGATCGGACGAGAGGCGCTGTCCACGGTTTATCGTGGCCACTCTCGCAATGGGGTACCGCGCCCGATGGCCCGCTCGGGGGCGTGCCATGACGGGGAGAGGACGTCGCGATGGGTCAATCGTTCCAGAGGTTCGTATAGAGCGCCGTACGGAGCTTCCAGTGCCGGGCGGAGCCTCAGCGCCTGGGCGGCCGGTGCCGCCGGCAACGTGTTCACGCGCGGAGCATCGCGAACCGATACCATGGCGCAAGAATGCGCGGGTATGGTGCAGCGGCGTCCGGGCACCGGGGCGCGGGGTGGAGGAACACATGCCGGACGGCCAAACGACCCGGGCGATTGTGAAAACCCTGGAACAGGCGATCCATTCGGCCGAGGGCATCAAAGCCGCCGTGCGCGCCGCGAATGACGGGCTTCCCGCGCTCGCGGGTGTCGATGCGCTGCTTCGCCGCGAACTCGGCTCGGAATATGCGCGGGCCGACAGCGCCACCTGGTGGGCCGGGTCGATCGTGGATCGGATCATGCGGGAAATGGGCTTCATCGCCGCCGGGAAAGCCAAATGCCCATCCGATTGCGTCGCGGTACTGGGCACCGTCTGGCGTCCGGCCGGCGCGCCGATGTCCACTCTGGGCATCGTCCGCAACCCGTTACCCGACTGGCGCTGACACGGGCCGCGTGCCGAACCAGACGATCGCCTGTCCGGCGATGGCGGACCCCAGCATGATCGCGACGACGGGATAAACGGCGCCGGGGTGCCAGAGTTCGACCGCGACCGTACACAACATGCCGTAGCCCATCTGGAAGAAGCCGTACATCCCGGAGGCCGCGCCGATCGTGCGCGGATTGACGCTGACGGATCCGGCGAGCGCGAAGGGGCTCGCCATGCCCGCGCCGATCATGAACAGCGTCACCGCGCCGGTGACAGAGGGACCGGTCAGCAGATCGAAGACGTCGAACGCGAGAAACAGCACCGCGCCTGCGATCGTCGTCAGGTTTGCCAGCCGCAGCCCGGTCCGCAGGCCCACGACGCGGGACAGGCGATTGGCGATGAAGCTGCCGGACGCGACGCCGCCCATCATGAACACGTAGTACAAGCCGACCTCTTGCGTCGGCCGGTGCAGCACGTTTTCGAAGATGAAGGGCGACGCCGACATGAAGGCATAGAACGAGGTTGTCGAGCAGGCGCCGCCCGCCGCGAAGCCCAGAAACACCCGGGAGCGCATCAGGATGGCGTACCCGCCCAGCAAGGACCGGCCGGAGGCGCCGCCCGCGCGGGTTCGATTGGTTTCCGGCAGGATCGCGATTGTCGCCAACAAGGTGGCCCCACCCATGGCGGCCAGCAGGACATAGCTCGCGCGCCAATGGATGAAGGCGGTGAGGTAGCCGCCGATGGCCGGGGCGATGGCGGGGATCAGGGACATGACCAGCGTCAGCATTGCCAGTTGCCCAGCGGCTTTTTCGGGGGTGGCGCCATCGCGCACGGCGGCGCGTCCCAGCACCAGGCCCGCGCAACCGCCAATGGATTGCAGAATGCGGGAGCCAATCAGGACCGCCGGGTTCGGCGCCAGGGCGGTGAGAATACTGGCCGCGGTGAACAGGGTCAGCCCGGCGAGCAGGACCGGCCGGCGTCCGAAGCGGTCGGACACCGGTCCGTACAATAATTGTCCAACGGCCAAGCCAACCAGATACAGCGTGATCGTCAACTGCGTCGCGCCGATCGACATGTGCATGGCGCGGGCGGTCGCGGGCAGCGCGGGAATGATCACGTGCATCCCCATCGTGCCGCAGGCGGTCAGCGCGACGAGCAACAGGAAGGGCGCGCGCGCACGCGACCCGAACAGCGGTTTCGTCAGGAAACGCATCGATCGCCTCGGTTTGCGGCGCGTTGGCGCGCCTGGGTTGGTAAACGCGTGCTCCCCGGCCGGTCGTTGTGTCTGCTGTGACTTGGAAGCCCCCGTGTACCTTGGAAGCCCAGGCGATCCAACCCCTTCTCCGGTGGGCGCGCGCGGCCCATATTGCCGGGGTGTGCCAATGGAGGATCGCCATGACAACGGATCGTGTCCAGGACCGAGCGGAGATTGAGGCGTGCCTGCTGCGCTATACGCGGGGGGTGGACCGGAAGGACTGGGACCTCGTGCGTTCCGCCTATCACCAGGACGCGCATGACAATCATGGCAATTACAAAGGCGGGATCGACGGCTTCATCGACTCGCTGATCCAGCGCCACGCCACCATCGAGCAATCGCTACACCTGGTTGGCAATCTGACCATCGAGTTCGCGGACACGGACGTGGCGCTGCTGGAGGCGTATTTCATCGTCCATCAGCGTATCTCGCCGGAAGCGGGGGAGGCGCGGCTGGCCTATCTGGGCGGGGCGCCGATCGCGCCGGATCAGGCGGTGGAGACGGAGGTTGTGGGCCGTTACGTCGATCATATGACACGGCGCGAGGGCGTCTGGCGGGTCCAGAACCGGACGGTGGTGTTCGAGGTCTCGCGCGGCCGGCCCGCACCGGCCGGGGGCGGATTGCGGCCGCACTGGGCTTTGGCGCGGCGCGACGGGGACGACCCGGTCGAGCTGACCCGGCGCGGGTTGGGGATTATCTGACGAAGGATCGCGCCGATGTCGCTGACGTTGCAAAAGCCGCCGCCCGTCCTGTTCATGCCGCCGAAGCAGCCGGCCAGACCACAGACACGGCAGTTCAAGGTCGTCTCCCACTACGAACCGGCGGGAGACCAGCCCACGGCAATCGCCGAGCTTGTGCGCGGCGTGCGAGCGGAGGATCGCGATCAGGTGCTGTTGGGCGTCACCGGCTCTGGCAAAACCTTCAGCATGGCGAAGGTGATCGAGGCGGTGCAGAAGCCGACGCTGATCCTGGCGCCGAACAAGACCTTGGCCGCGCAATTATATGGTGAAATGAAAAGCTTCTTCCCCGATAACGCGGTGGAGTATTTCGTCAGTTACTACGATTACTATCAGCCGGAAGCCTATGTTCCGCGCACCGACACCTATATCGAAAAAGATGCGATGGTGAACGAGCAGATCGACCGGATGCGCCATGCGGCGACTCAGGCGCTGCTGGAGCGGAACGATGTCGTGATCGTGGCGTCGGTGTCCTGCATTTACGGTATCGGTTCGGTCGAGACCTATTCGCGCATGGTGGTGAAGCTGGAGGTGGGCGGGCGGATCGATCGCGATACGCTGGCGCGGGCGCTGGTCGATTTGCAATACCGGCGCAACGATACGGCGTTCCAGCGCGGGGCGTTCCGGCTGCGCGGCGATGTGGTCGATATTTTCCCGGCGCATTACGAAGATCGGGCGTGGCGGATCGCGCTGTTCGGCGACGAGATCGAATCGATTCAGGAATTCGATCCGCTGACCGGCGAAAAAGCGGCAGAGCTGAAGGAAATCACGGTTTACGCCAACAGCCATTATGTGACGCCGCGCCCGACTCTGGCGCAGGCAATCAAGGACATTAAAATCGAGCTGAAACAGCGGATCGAGGAATTGGCTGGCGAAGGCAAGCTGTTGGAGATCGAGCGGCTGACGCAGCGCACCACCTTCGATATCGAGATGATGGAAACCACCGGTGTCTGCAAGGGCATTGAGAATTATTCAAGATATTTGACTGGACGGGAGCCGGGCGATCCGCCGCCGACCCTGTTCGAATATCTGCCGGAAAACTCTTTGCTCATCGTCGATGAATCGCATGTCACGGTGCCACAGTTGGGCGGCATGTACCGGGGCGACTTCAACCGCAAAACCGTGCTGTCGGAATTCGGCTTCCGCTTGCCCTCCTGCATCGACAACCGGCCCCTGAAGTTCGAGGAATGGGAACGTTTCCGGCCCCAGACCGTGTTCGTTTCCGCCACGCCCGGCCCGTGGGAAATGGAACGGACGGCGGGCGTCTTCGCCGAGCAGGTCATTCGCCCCACCGGTTTGATCGATCCGGTCACCGAGATACGCCCGGTCGAACATCAGGTAGACGACCTGCTTGGCGAATGCCGCGCCATGGCGGCGAAGGGCCACCGCGTGCTGGTCACGACTCTGACCAAACGGATGTCGGAGGATTTGACCGATTATTTCACCGAAAACGGGGTCAAGGTTCGCTATCTCCATTCCGACATCGACACGCTGGAGCGGATCGAGATTATCCGCGATCTGCGTCTGGGGGTGTTCGACGTTTTGGTCGGGATCAACCTGTTGCGCGAAGGTCTGGATATTCCAGAATGCGCGCTGGTGGCGATTCTCGACGCGGACAAGGAAGGGTTTCTGCGGTCGCGGACGTCGCTGATCCAGACCATCGGGCGCGCGGCGCGGAACGTGGAGGGGCGGGTGATCCTGTACGCCGATACGCTGACCCGATCGTTGCGCGCAGCGATCGAGGAGACTCAGCGCCGCCGCGACAAGCAGCGATCCTGGAACGAGGCCAACGGCATCACGCCGCAATCGGTGCGGAAACAGATCGGACAGGTGCTGGAGAGCGTCTTCGAACAGGACTACGTCACCGTCGCCCCGGTGAAGAACGCCGGGGTTGGCGAATTCGTCGGCAAGGACCTGAAATCCGCCATCGCTGGCATGGAAAAACGCATGCGCGCCGCCGCCGCCGATCTGGAATTCGAGGAAGCGGCCCATCTGCGCGACGAAATCAAGCGGCTGGAAGCACTGGATCTCGGGTTGGAACCGCCCCCGCGCGCCAGCGCCTCGCTGCGCCAGAAGAAGGACTGGACGCCAGAGCCGATGGGGCCGGGTGGCGGGGGCTACGACCCGGCGAAGAAGCGGGGCCGTGGCGGCATGAAGCGGCGGGGGCCGTGAATTTTCAGATCCCGGACTCAATCCCGCGCGCGGCCTTGGTCACTGGCGGCGAGCAACGCGCAGGCCGTGCCATCGCCGTCGCGCTGGTCCAGGCGGGGTTCGCGGTTGCGTTGCAGGCCAGGCGGGGCGTGGATTTCCCGGGGTTGGTTCTGACCGCCGATCTGACCGATGAAACCCAGGTGGCGGGGCTGCCCGCGCGCGCGGCCGCGGCGATCGGTCCACTGGGCTTGCTGGTCAACGCCGCGCGCGTGGTTCCCGCAGAAGCACCCAAGGACATCCAGGGGGATACATGTTGGACGGAAACCACGGCGGGCTGGAACGCGCACGTGGCGGTCCATCTGCGCGCGCCGTTCCTGCTGATCCAGCACTTCGCCAAATGCCTTCCGGCGGACCGCGAAGGCGTCGCGATCAATCTGTTGGACCGCGACATCCACGCGCTGGCGCCCGCCCGCCTGTCGTATTCCTTGTCGATGGCAGGGCTTTGGAACCTGACCCAGACTCTGGCGCTGGCGTTGGCCCCGAACATCCGGGTGAACGGGATTTCCGGTGGCGAACCCGAAGAAATCGCGCGTGCGGCGATCGCGATCCTTGCCTTCCGCTCCATGACCGGCCAGATGATCCGCCCGGACGGCATGCGGCCGCCGGACGCCTGACGCCTGACCGGCCGGTTCGCCAGTGGGTGAATAAGCCGTGGGAACATCGCCGGCGCGGGATCCCCGGGGCATAAGGAGTGGTCATGGATACGCATCGCATTGCCGATTCCACCCGAGGCCTCCGCCACGTGTTCCTGCGCGACATGGTGTTGCAGGCCAGCATCGGCGTGCATCCGCCGGAGCATGAGGCCACGCAACGCATCCGCGTGAACGTCGATCTCGGGGTTGCAGACGACGGGGCGCGCCCATTGTCGCGCCGGGCAGTGGGGCGGGACGATCTGACCCGGGTCGTCGATTACGAACAGATCGCCAACGCGGTGCGCCAGATCGTGGCCTCTGGGCATGTCCGTTTGGTGGAAACATTGGCCGAGCGGATCGCGGAAGCCTGCCTGTTGGACCCGCGCATTCTCCTCGCCCGGATACGGGTAGAGAAGCTTGATATATTTTTGGATTCAGCCTCCGCGGGGGTGGAAATCGAACGCCGCCAGAGAAACTGACCACAACCTGCCAGAAGGCTCCGACACGCGGGGGCTGCGATGCCTCTGGCCTGATCCGATGGGGGGTTGACGGGAGTAAGGGCAGGAAAATCAAAGGGTTATATATAGCCTAATAAATAAGCAAAAGTTAAGAATCGCCGGGAAACCGGCGGGTTCACGGGCATCGCCAAAACCTTATCGACAGGGTTATCCACAGGCCGGGCGATTGCGCCGCTAACCCCTTGATTGTGGCCGGGCTGGCCATACCCGGCGACAAAAACGAGACGCCGGAGACCCTCTGGAACCCACAATCCATGGTTGTATTTTGCCCCCTCCCCCGGGGGGCCAGGGACACGGTAGACTGACGCCATGAACGACCAGGACCCGCAAGCCGCCGTGCCGTTGAAGGGCGTCGCCGTCATCGAGGCGGCGATGGTGACGATGCCCGGCAACCCCGGCGTATACCGGATGCTCGACCATAAGGGAGAGGCGCTGTACGTCGGCAAAGCGCGCAACCTGAAGCGCCGGGTGCTGAATTACACCCAGATCGCCCGCCTGGGCGACCGCATCCGGCGCATGGTCTCGGAAACCGTGTCGATGGAAATCGTCACAACGCATACCGAGGCCGAGGCGCTGCTGCTGGAAGCGGACCTCATCAAGCGGCTGAAGCCGCGCTTCAACATCCTGCTGCGGGACGACAAATCCTATCCTTGGCTGATGCTGACAGAGGATCACCCGTTTCCCCAGATCGCCAAGCACCGCGGCGCCCGCGCCCACAAGGGCACCTACCACGGACCCTTCGCCTCGGCATGGGCGGTCAACCAGACCGTGACGGCGATGCAGCGTGTGTTCCTGCTGCGGTCCTGCGCCGACACCGTGTTCGGCAACCGGTCCCGGCCATGCCTGCTTTACCAGATCAAGCGCTGCTCGGCGCCCTGCGTCGGGCGGATTTCGCGGGAGGCGTACGGCAAGCTGGTCAGCCAGGCGAAGTCGTTCCTGGCCGGTAAATCGGCTGCCGTGCAGCAGGAACTGGCCACCGAAATGGAAGCGGCGGCGGAGGTGCTGGAATTCGAACGCGCCGCCGCGATCCGCGACCGCATTCGCGGGCTGACCTTCGTGCAGGGCAACGACGTGGTGAACCCCGCGAGCCTGGAGGACGCCGACACCATCGCCGCCTGGCAGATCGCCGGCCAGACCTGCGTGCAGGTGTTCTTCATCCGCGGCGGACGCAATTACGGCAATCGGGCCTTTTATCCCTCGCACGGGCGCGCCGACGAGGCGCCGGAGGTGCTGACCGCGTTCATTGCTCAGTTTTACGACGATAAGCCGCCGCCGCCGCTGATTCTGATCAACCACGACCTGCCGGAGCAGGATTTGGTGGCGGAAGCGCTGACCCTGAAAGCCGGCCGGAAGGTGGAACTGCATCGCCCGCAGCGCGGCGAGAAGCACGCGGTGATCCAGCACGCGGAAATCAATGCGCGGGAGGCGCTGGAACGCAAATTGGCGGAAACCGCGGGACAGGCGAAGCTGCTGGAAGGCGTGGCGAAACTGTTTGCGATGGAAGCGGTACCGGGACGGATCGAGGTTTACGACAACTCCCACATCATGGGCGCGAATGCGTACGGGGTGATGATCGTTTCGGGGACGGAGGGTTTCGACAAGGCTGCCTACCGGAAATTCGCCATCCGCGGGCCGCTGACGCCGGGCGACGATTTCGCGATGATGAAGGAAGTGCTCACCCGCCGCTTTGCGCGGGCGTTGAAGGAACGCGCGGAAGGGACGGCATCCGGGACCTGGCCGGACATTGTGTTGATCGACGGCGGCATCGGCCAGTTATCCGCGGTCAGGGCGGTGCTGGACGAACAGGGCGTGACGGATGTGAAGGTGATCGCGATCGCCAAGGGGCCCGATCGCGACGCGGGCCGGGAGTGGCTGCACACGGACGGGATGGCGCCGTTTCAACTGCCGCCGCGCGATCCCGTGCTGTATTTTCTGCAACGCATCCGCGACGAGGCGCACCGTTTCGCGATTGCCGCGCACCGCGCAAGCCGGTCGAAAAACATCCGGCAAAGCGAGTTGGACGACATTCAGGGCATCGGCGCC
>JAYWAX010000040.1:0-2606 GCA_043782125.1 Acetobacteraceae bacterium
GTTCATATAAACCACCGCGCGCGGTGGTTTATATGAACGGTTTCGTTAATGGAGGCACCTTACGAATGTCCAAGGGTAGAAACGCTCTATTTCTCAAGAATCCCTCCAATTTCTTGCAAACACATACATTCATGGTCAACCCGGATGGCCACGGCCATGGTCAGAAAATCCCAAGCCCCGTGGCCGAGATCGATTTCAATCCCTTGAACGGGCCGATCAATCCCGAAGTTGTCATGATGTTGAATTATCTGGCCGTGGACTCCGGCGGCGACTCGACGATTTCCGCGTATTATTTGCCCGCGATCGTGGACAATACCTCGACCATGAAAATCGGAGTCGGCAAGCCATACTTCTTCACCGCCGATCTGAGTGGCTGTCTTTTCGCCGCCTATGGCGCGAGCGACCAAGACCTGACCGTAGAGCATGTCAATGTCCGTACAGCCGCCGCCGCTGTTCCGATCCCGGCCAGGGTCGCGGCAATCGCGACAGCAGGTCATGCCTTCTGCAAGATATTGTCTCCAGTCCCGTATCCCGGTGTTGCGACTTATACAACCGGCGGCAATGTCATGGGCGTCCTGAATCCCGTTGGCGGCTGGACATTCCATTATCGCGTCGATGGCCTTGGAGTCTTGCAACTCTGACTCTTCGCGGCAACGGCACCAGCGTGGCAATGACGGCCAGGCCGATGGCGGCGTCGAGGACCTGGGCAACCAGCCAGTTCCCGGATCGACGCGATTCCCTCCAGGTCGCACGATCCGGTCCTGGAACACGCGACCACCCAAGGCCGGATGGTGGCGCGCGGGGGCGCTGGTAAGACCGCCCCCGCTGGCCGGTTGAATTACCCCGCCGCCTCGCCCACGGTCACACCGACATACCCCAGCGTTCCGTCGCGCAGCACGCGTAACGCCACCGCGTGGTCCTTCCCGGTCAGCGCCAGCGCGATTGCCTTCGCCGCTTCCGCCGGGGAGCCGACTTTCTGTCCGCCAACCCCGACCACGACATCGCCGGGCCGCAGACCCGCTTCCTCCGCGGGCGAGCCCTGCCGCACCCCACGCACCACCGCGCCCGTCAGGTTCTCCGGAACCTCCAACCGCGCCCGCAACTCGGGCGTCAGTGGCGCGAAGGCAAGGCCCAGTTGGGTGCGGGGATTGGGCTCGGCGCCTTGCTCTGGCGGGGTCCCGCGCGCGGACCGCTCCGCCGGCAACTCGCCAACGCGGACCTGCACGTCGAGCCCCTTGCCCTCCCGCAGAATGTGAAGGCGCGCCTCCTCGCCCGGTTTGACGGTCGCGACCGTCATCGCCAAATCCTTCGGCGTCGCGATCTTCTGTCCGTTCACCGCCTGCACCACATCCCCCGCCTCCAGGCCCGCCTTCGCGGCCGGGGAGCCAGGCTCCACCGAGGCGAGCAACGCGCCCGAAGCGTCCGTCAGGTGCAGCGCCTTCGCCACGGGCGGGGTGATGGCCTGTGTCCCCACGCCGATGTAACCGCGCGTCACATGGCCGGACTCGGCAAGCTGCGCCGTCACGGTGCGGATCACGTCGGACGGTATGGCGAAACCGATGCCGACCGACCCGCCGGTCGGCGAGAAGATCGCGGTGTTCATCCCGATCACCTTGCCCTCTTGCGTGAACAGCGGCCCGCCGGAATTGCCCTGGTTGATCGGCGCGTCCACCTGGATGAACTGGTCGTACGGGCCGGAGCCGATGTCGCGGCTGACCGCGGACACGATCCCCGCCGTGACGCTGCCGCCCAGACCGAAGGGATTGCCCATGGCGACGACCCACTCGCCGGGACGCACGTCGCGAGAATTGCCAAGCTGGATATAGGGCAGGGGCTTCCCGGCATCGATCTTCAGCACCGCAATGTCGGTGCGCGGGTCGGAGCCCAGTACGGTGGCCTTGCGCTCCGTGCCGTCATCCAGGGTCACCATAACGGCGGTGCTGTCCTTGACGACGTGATTATTGGTCACAATCAGCCCGTCCTCGCGGATGATGAAGCCGGAACCACGCGCCTGACGAGCCCCCGCTCTGGGCGTGTTCTTCGGCACCATCTGGTTGAACGGAAACGGCAACCCCGCTCCCTGGGCCTCGTCCGGCGCCGTATCGAGCGTCGTCGTGATCGACACCACGGCCGGCTTCACCCGTGCCACGAGGTCGGAAAAGTCCGGCAGCATCGCCCGCGGCGCCGATTGGGCCGGCGGATTGACCGGCCCAGGCTGCGCGCCGGCCGGAAACGCGAGGCCCGTCAGGGCAGTACTGGCGAGCAAGGCGGCGGCCAAAGCGGTGCGATGCCAGGGGCGTGAACGGTTCATCGGTGTCTCCTTTGGCGTGATCTTGCCAGGGAGGCAGATGGGGCGCGGGCGGGCTGGTTCCAGTTTCCGGGGGGTTACAGTTGGGTTAACCGGGACGCGCGTTCCAACGTTTCTTTTCCCGCACGCACGGGCATCCGCCCCAAACGATGACCCATTGCGAAACGTCCGCCCGCTTAGGCGACGGCGAAGAATAACCGCTCCGTTTGAGGCACGCGCCGCCACACCCCGTCATGGTCCGCGAAGGCGGACCATCCACGTCCTTTACCAGTCCAGCACCGCAAATCGTGGATGGTCC
>JAYWAX010000041.1:0-2603 GCA_043782125.1 Acetobacteraceae bacterium
ATGAACGGAGGCCGTAGGCCGACGGTCGTGGCGGCACCAGCCTCGGCCTCGCCCGAATTAACGGCCCGGCCTTGCCGCCGGACGTTCACGGCGAAGGACAAGCTGCGCATTCTGGCCGAAACTGACCGCGTGACCGAGTCCGGCGGGGTCGGCGCGATCCTGCGCCGCGAAGGGCTTTATTCGTCTGCCCTGACGGATTGGCGGCGGCAACGCGATGCCGGAGCCTATGCCGCCATGGTTCCCGCGAAACGCGGCCCGAAAACCGTCGAAGCGAACCCTCTGGCGGCCGCATTGGCCCTTTCACACCAGAATAATGCCCGCCTCACGCTGCAGTTGGCGCGGGCCGAAGCCATCATCGACATCCAAAAAAAAGTTGCGTCTCTGCTGGGCCTGCCGATGGACCAGAACGGCGGCGTGCTTTGACCGCCTCGGTCGTGACCCTCGATCCGGCCGCGGGTCTGACCGCGGCGGCGTGCGCCGCGCTCGGGGTTTCCCGCGCCACGGTCCATCGCAAACGGGTCCGGCTTCGTGTTCCGCCGCCGGCCGCGGTCATCCGCCCGAAGCCGGTCCGGGCGCTGACTGGTCCGCAACAACAGGAGGTGCTGGATCTGCTCCATTCGAAGCGCTTCGCCGATCAGGCGCCGGCCGAGGTCTTCGCCACGCTGCTCGATGAAGGTGTCTATCATTGCTCGATCCGTACGATGTACCGGGTCCTCGATCAGAACAACGAAGTTCGTGAACGCCGGCAGCAATTGCGTCATCCGGTTTAACAAAAATCGGAACTTTTGGCGGAGAGACCCAACGAGGTCTGGTCCTGGGACATCACCAAACTGATGGGGCCGGCGAAGTGGAGCTACTTCTATCTTTATGTGATCCTCGACATCTACAGCCGCCGCGTCGTGGGCTGGTGTGTCGCGGACGCGGAAACCGCCACGCTGTTCCGGCCGCTGTTCGAAGATGCTCTCGCAAAACACAATGTGCCGCCTGGCCAGCTCACGCTGCATGCCGATCGCGGCGGGCCAATGAAGGCGAAAGCGACCGCGTTTTTGCTCGCCGATCTGGGCGTGACCCGCTCGCATAACCGCCCGCATACGTCCAATGATAATCCGTTCTCCGAGAGCGCCTTCAAAACCCTGAAATATCAACCCAAATTCCCCAAACGCTTCGGCTGCATCGAGGACGCCAGAAGTTTCTGCCGGGAATTCTTCACCTGGTATAATCAGGACCATCACCACGCCGGGTTGGGTCTCATGACACCTGACCAGGTGCATTACGGCCAGATCGATGCCGTTCATGCCGCCCGCCAGGTCACCCTTGACGAGGCGTTCCTGCGAAATCCGGAACGGTTCGTCAAAAAATCGCCAGTCCCGCCCGCCAAACCCACCGCCGCATGGATCAACCCGCCTACGCCGAAAAGCCAGGCCTGAAAGCCGGATCAGGTCTGGATGTAACCGTCATGACGTCTCGCGCCGACCCGTTGGCAACGTTTCAGGCGATCGCAGCCTCCGCCGCCCTGTGCTCTATGCCTTGGGATCGCTTCCGCTGGATACCGTCACGTTCTCCCACCGGGCCCACCCGCGAAGACGCCGCGATATGCATCCAGCGAGATCAGGCACGAACGCCGGTCACATTGCTTGTCCCTGAGCAATGCCGGCAGACAGTCAGGAGGCGAGCTTAAATTGTGAACCCGGGTGTATCAAAGTCGTTGACACGTTCCGCGGCTGTCGGAGGCCAATGGTTTCCCGGCCGGATCGAGGTTGGAGAAGTCGCCGATGCTCTTGCCCAACGCGCGTGCTTCACGCTCGGTGCGGAAATGGACGCGGTTATTGCCGAAACCGGGCTCGATCACGCCGAAATTCAGGGTGAAGGCGAGCTGCTGCTCGTCGGTTAATTTCTGGTCGTGGAACACCAGCACGGCATACGTATCGATCGCCCGCCACAGGGTTTCGACCGTGGAGGCGTCGATCTCCCCGCCCAGGTCAATGCCCGCGACCCTGGCCGCGAACTGCTCCTGGAGGGGGGTGATGGTAAGGGCCATGACCGTTTTCTCCGATCGTTTTCTCCGATTTTACGATACGCCGGGATCATGCCATACTGGCGTGCCGCCCGTCAGGGTGGCGTGACGGCGGCGATCACGGGGTGTCTCCATGGCCGGTAACCCAAGAAGAATGCTGCTTGGCGCGGGCGCGGCGATCATTTCCGTGATGATCTTCCAACAGGGGATGTGGGCGCTTTTGCACGTTCTCGCCATTCCCGAACTGACCATGCCGCCGCCCTATCCCACCGATCCCGTGCCGCCGTTCGGGGTGCCGCGGATCTTCAGCCTGTGCTTCTGGGGCGGCCTGTGGGGCGCGGTGTTCGGCCTCGTCTGGCGCGGCCCGAAAGGCTCCTATTGGTTCGGCGGCTTCTGGCTTGGGGTCGCCGCCGTGCTGGTGACCTTCTTCGTCGTCCTGCCGCTCAAGGGCCTGCCGGCGGGCGGCGGATCGTTCCTGAACTGGCTGCGCGCATTGCTGATCAATTGCAGTTGGGGTCTCGGCGTCGGCGGCCTGCTGACCAATCTCCTGGGCGACGAGGCCCCGCCGGAGGACGCGAAAATCCGCTAC
>JAYWAX010000042.1:0-19432 GCA_043782125.1 Acetobacteraceae bacterium
TCCGGGTCCTGGAAGTGTTCTTCCAGGGCGACGACATACGGACGTGCGGCCATGTGCGAGGACTCCCGGTGCGATGCCAGGGGTTGTGGCACGCGGCGGCGGGGGCTGTCACGGGCGGGCCATGGGAATATGCCGGGAGAAAGGATCGCGGGAGGGGCCGGTTTGTGCTATGTTCGCGCGTCCCTCCAGGTTGGCGCCGATGTCCTCCGTCCTTGTTCCGCCCGAACTGCTCGATCCCGTCGTGGCTTATTTCCAGCCGCGCCGGGTCATCGTGTTCGGCTCGGTCGCGCGCGGCGAGGCCGGGCCGGACAGCGATATCGATCTGCTGGTGGTGCTGGATGACGATGCCCCGGCGGAGAAGTTGACCCTGAAAGCGGGCTACGAATCACGAAAATCCTACGTCCATCCGACCGATATCTTCCCGTGCCGCGAACAAACATACCGCCGCAAATGCCAGATCGTCGGCACGCTGCCGTACGCGGCGCGGACCGAGGGGATTGTGGTCTATGAACGGCCCTGATCCGGAACTCGAAGAAGCACGGCGTCATGAGGCGGCACGGTGGCTCTCCGTCGCCGCTGGCGACGCCGATGTGGCGGCATTATGCCTCGAAATTTACGAACCGCGACTGTCCGCCGCCGCTTATCATTGCCAGCAGGCACTCGAAAAGTTGATGAAGGGTCTGTTGGTTCTTGCCAACATTCCGTTCTCCAAAACACATGATCTCCGGACGATCGGAGCGAGCGTCATTCGCCATTACCCTGATTGGGAAGATGTCATTTCCGCGACGTTTTCATGGACCTTTTGGGGGTACGCCTATCGTTATCCCGGACCCGAGGATTACGACCTTCCGTCGCCGGAGGAATTGCAAACAGCACTCTCGACATTCAGCCGGATGATGTCGATGGCGCGGCCTCTGGTTTTGTTGGGAGATCGATAGCGACAATGTCGAGATTTCCCGTTCCGCCCGAGCTTTTCGACCCCGTCGTGGCCTGTTTCCAGCCGCGCCGTGTCATCCTGTTTGGTTCGGTGGCACGGGGAGACTCAGGCCCAGACAGCGATATCGATCTTCTCGTCATCGCGGACGACGACACGCCGCCCAAAAAAGTAACCGTCAGGGCAGGCAGAGAGTCGCGCCGCCCCTACCGCCAACCTGCCGACGTCATCCCCATTCGCGAGGAAACCTGGCGCCGGTTCAACCGTGTGGTCGGCGCCTTGCCGTACATCGCACGAACCGACGGCACCGTCGTCTAAGAGCGAGGATGACGAGGGACTCACAAACGGCCACATTCTGGCCGCGCGAAACTGGCCCGCCGTTGCGTATCCGGATAGTCAGCCCTCACATACCTTCCCGAACGCACCAATCTCAAAACGGCTGCGTATCATTACCCGGAATTAGTCCGCCGGCACCACATCCCTGACCGCCCGCTCCCGCTTCCCCTCCGTCCGCAACTGCCCGCAAGCCGCCAAAATATCCTGCCCGCGCGGCCGCCGCACCGGCGACGCATACCCCGCATCGTTCACAATCGTCGCGAACCGATCGATCGCGGACCGGCTGGACCGCTCGTACTTCGTGCCCGGCCAAGGATTGAACGGAATCAAATTCACCTTCGCCGCCATCCCCGCGATCAGCCGCACCAACTCCCGCGCATCCGCCTCCGAGTCATTGACACCCTTCAACATCACATACTCGAACGTAATGCGACGCGCGTTCGACGCCCCCGGATACCGCCGGCAGGCCGCCAGCAATTCCGCAATGGGATATTTCCGGTTCAACGGCACCAATTCGTCCCGCAAATCGTCGCGCACCGCGTGCAGCGACACCGCCAGACAAACCCCCAATTCCGCCCCGGCGCGATCCATCATCGGCACCACGCCCGACGTGGACAACGTGATCCGGCGGCGAGACAGCCCGATCCCCTCATTATCCATCGCGATCTTCATCGCTTTCGCGACGTTGGCGTAATTATACAACGGCTCGCCCATGCCCATCAGCACGATCGTCGACAGCAGCCGCGGCGTGTCGCCCTTCGGACTGGGCCACTCCCCATAAGAATCCCGCGCCGCCATGAACTGGCCCACGATTTCCGGCGCGCCCAGGTTGCGGACCAGCGTCTGGGTGCCGGTATGGCAAAACCGGCACGACAGCGTGCAGCCGACCTGGGACGAAATACACACCGCGCCGCGATCTTCATCGACGTCGGGGATATAAACGGTCTCCGCCTCCTGCCCATCGCGGAACTTAAACAAAAACTTGCGAGTCGCATCCGTGCTCGTCTGCACCCGCGCCGCCTCCGGCCGCCCGATCACGAACCTGTCCGCGAGCTTCGCCTGCAACGGCTTCGCGATCGTCGACATCCGGCCGAAATCCGTGACCCCCTGGTGATAAATCCAGTGCCAAAGCTGCTTGACGCGAAACGATTTTTCGCCAATCGAGGCCATCTCGACCGCCAGCTCCTCCCGCGACATCCCCACAAGGTCCCGACGCCCATCCGGCGTCGTCGCACTCGGCGGGCTGAACTTCGCGGAATAAGCGAGGATTTTATCCCGCTCGGCCGCCGTCAGTTCCAGGTCTATTTCGGCGGGCATGCTTTACCGATCGCGGCATAGGCCGCCGAGAAGCCCTTCAGACTGAAAATGTCCACGACCTTCGCCTCGCGCGGCCCGGGGGAGCGTGCGGTGGCACGGCTCGAACTCGCAAAAGCGGCGATGGTGGCGCGCCCGTTGCGCGCGAAGGCCGCGCGGGCGGCGGTATAAAATTCCAGCGAGGTCTGATCCGCGTGGACCGTGACCGCAGCGTTGGCGGCATAGGCATAACCCGCCTCCATCGCCACAGCGTCCCGCCCGGACACGCGATGGGTCACGGTCAGGATCACCGCGCCGCGCCCGGTCAACGTGGGGGTGGAATTCTGCGCCCGGGTGAAGGCGTAACAGATCGGCTGGCCGGCCTCGATATGTGTGGCGGCGGTCCAGTCGTCGAAGACGCCGATCGCCTTGGGCTTGCCAGCCTTCTGCTCCGCCGCCACCGGCTTTTTCTTGGGCGGCGGCGATGGCTGGGCCTGGGGCTGGGCCTGGGGCTGGGCCTGGGGCTGGGGCTGCGACTGGGCCTGCGCGATCGCGGGCGCGGCGAGAACCAGGGACAAAAAGGCCAGAAAAAGGGCGCGCGAGGTCATGGGGGCGATAACTAAGGCGCGTGTCCCCGCGAAACAAGCAGGCCCCCCGAAACAGACGGGCAATTGCTTGAACGTGGCCGCATACCGTTCGCCGTCATGGCACGGCTGGACCGGGCCACCGGAACCGGCGCCAGAGGTGCGATTTGCGAAGAAATCGCCGCAGGGGACCATCCAGTGCCTTGGTTCCCGAGGTGCCTTGCCGCTCCAGATGACCCGGTCGAGCCCCATGACGGGAAGAGGCACAGCGGTGTCGTTCACGCCACTGCCCTGCGCGAAACAGACGGGTCCCCGGGAAATAAAAACGCCGCGCAGGAAACAAAAGCACCCTGGTGCCAAGAGGCCCGAATTTCGGCTACAGGCGCGCGAATGACCGATATCACCGACACCCGTTTGGCAGCCCAGTACGAGGCATACCCCTACCCGCACCGCGACCCCCGCGATGAGGCAAAGCGCCTGATCGTCGGCAGTCCCGGCCATCTGCACGAAATCGATCACTGGGTATTCGGCGCCACAAGGCCGTCCGGGCTGCCGTTGCACGCCTTGATCGCGGGCGGCGGTTCCGGCGACGCCACGATCATGCTGGCGGCGCAGATGGCACGCGACGGGCGGCCGGGGACCGTCACCTGGCTCGACCGCTCCGCCGCCGCGTTGAAAATCGCCCAGGCAAGGGCGGCCGCGCGAGGGTTGACGAATATCGTGTGGGAACAGCGATCGCTGCTCGATCTGCCGGGTTCGGGTCTGGGGCCGTTCGATTACATCGATTGCTGCGGCGTGTTGCACCATCTGCCGGACCCGGCCGCGGGAGTGCGGGCGCTCGAGTCCGTACTGGCGCCAGGTGGCGGCATGGGGCTGATGGTCTATGCCCCGCATGGACGGACCGGCGTCTATATGATCCAGGACGGATTGCGGCTGCTGGCACCGCCAGACCAGGACCCGGCGGCGCGGCTGGATGTCGCGCGCCGCGTCATGAAGCATCTGCCGGACACCGCCTGGCTGCGCGCCAACCGCAGTGTCAGCGACCACCTGGCCGGCGGCGACGCGGGGCTTTACGACCTTCTCCTCAATCCGCGGGATCAGGCTTACACCGTGCCCGCCCTGACCGCCCTGCTGGCGGGCGCAGGCCTGTCCGTCGCCTGCTGGGTCGAGCCGATCCGCTACGATCCCGCCGTGCTGCTGCCGGACCCAAAATTGCGCGCCCGCATCGCCGCGCTGACCCCCACGGACCGCGCCGCTCTGGCCGAAGCGCTGGCGGGCAACATCGCCGCCCACATCGTTTACTGCACCCGCACCAAGGAGCCGCCGGTCCGCGCCGATCCCTGCCACCCGGACTCGGTGCCGCTTTGCCGCGAAATCTCGGGCGAGGACCTCGCCAAGGGCATTCAGGCCAACAATACCTTATTTGTCGGCCTGGACACGTTGCGTGTGCCGGTGCCGCTACCACCTCTGGCGGGCCCGATTTTGCGGCTGGTCGATGGCAAGCGGACGGTGGCGGAAATCGGCGCCGCGATGGCCGCCCGCGGCACACAACCGGCTGCCTTCGACACGGCGTGGCGCGCGTTATTTCCGGCCTTGGAACGGATCAATCGTTTGCTGCTGGCGGCTCCGGCAAATCGTCCAGCATCCGTCTGACGATGGCGCCGGTGGCGCGGTCGGCGGGGAAGAACGACTCGATGGCCAGTTCGGACAGCGTGATATCGACCGGCGTGCCGAACACGGTCGTGGTGCTGAAGAACGACAGCACGCCGTGTACCGTGGCCAAGCGGAACGGGACCGCGACGATTTCGTGATCGCGCGGCGGCGCCCGCCCGGCCGGACCCGGTGGCAGCGGGTAGTCGCGGACCTCCTCCACCAAATCGACCAGGACCGGATCGCCGGTCACCTCGATCTGCTGTTGCAGCCGCACGATCAAATGATGGCGCCATTCCACCAGGTTGACGATGCGCGGCGCCAGCCCGGCGGGATGCAGACTCAGGCGGATGAAGTTGACCGGCGGCGCCAGCAGCAACGGATCGATGCCCGCCGTCAGACACGCAACGGCGCGGTTCGCCGCCATCGCAATCCAATGCCGGTCAATGGCGAGCGCCGGGTTCGGTTCATGCACCGACAGGATCAGCTCGATACTCTGCCGCGCCCGCTGGAACTCCGGATCATCCAGCTTGCGCTCCTGATAACTGGGCGCGAAACCGGCGGCACGGAGCATCGCGTTGCGGTCCCGCAGCGGCACCGCAAGCCGGTCCGTCAGATGCAGCAACATGTCGCGGCTTGGCGCGGCACGGCCGGTTTCCAGGAAACTCAGATGTTTGGTGGAAATCTCCGCGTCGCAGGCCAGGTCGAGCTGACTCAGGCGCCGGCGGAGGCGCCATTCCCGTATCATGTCACCAATAGGGCGAGTCGCGATGCTCATGGCACAACCATACCGCGATTCGTGCCCTGAACCAAATCATAGTATCGTTAATTGTATAACAATTACCACTTTTCGGCGGAGCCTCGTCCGCCCGGAGTCCAGCCACCATGACGGTCAGGCGCGAAATCGCGGTCTACAGCGACTATAAAAGCCCCTACGCCTATCTCGCGAAGGCCGAGGTCCAGGCCTTGGCGGCGGATTTCCCGGTCACGGTCGTCTGGCGCCCCTATATCCTGGACATCCCCCAATATCTGGGGTCGGCGCGGGTCGATGGCTCCGGCCAGGTGCTGGAGGAAAACCGCAACCCTCATCAATGGCGGCGGGTGCGCTACAGCTATATGGATTGCCGCCGGCAGGCGCGGAAACAAGGGCTGACCATCCGCGGCACCCAGAAGATCTGGGATTCGAGTCTCGCCGCCGCCGGGATGCTGTTCGCCCAAGCCCAAAGCGAGGCGATCTTCCAGCGTTACCACGACGCGGTCTTCGATCGGTTCTGGCGCCGGGAACTGGACATTGAATCGGTCGAGGCGATCGCGGAGGTGCTGCGCGCCGCCGGTGCGGACGCGACCGGATTCCCCGATTGGGCGGAAACCGGCCGCGCCGAAGTCACCCGAATTTCCCGCGAAGCCGAGGCGATCGGCGTCTTCGGCGTAACCAGCTTCGTGCTGGACGGCGAATTATTCTGGGGCCGCGAACATATCCGGGACATAAGAGCCATGCTGGCGGCGCAAAGGGACTGATCGCCCCGGACGCCCCCGTCTTAAAGGCGGCTCCCTTACCGCATAAGCGCCGGCTTGATCCCAAACCCGCCAGCGGCGTTGGCGAGGCGTTGCAGATCGTAGCGGTCCAGCGTCAGGTCCGCCGTGGCGCCGCAATCGCCTTGTCCCTGCGCGGTGCGCCGGCCCGACCAATGGACGCGGAAACGCGGCGGACTGGCCTCCTCGCGCGCCTCGACGATCAGGCTGCCACCGCCCGACGCCATTTCGTTCGGGTCGAACACGCAGGGCCCGGTCGAAGATGCCCGGCCCGCCACGGCGTCCGGGACGACCCGCAGGGTCCAGGCCTCCCGATCCGGCGCCATCTGCGCGAACACGATGATGTCGCCAAGGCCTGGCCGCATTGCGTCGAATTTCAGGGCCAACCAGGTGGTCATCCCGCCGATCGCGATCAGCAACACGGTCACAGCCAGCGCAGGTGCCCAGGCGGGCGGGGACAGGCGGGAGGTTTCGGGCGGATCGGGGTCGCGGTGGGTCATGGCGAGGCTCAATGTTGCGATGCACCATCAACCTGGGAAGGCAAACGGCACGGCGCAACATCGATAGCCAGGCGTTCTTCGCAGCGGAGGTTTTCGCACCGCGCAGGTCTTGTCAGACGCCGACCCATTTCGACACCGGCGCGCCCGACTCATGCCAACGGGCCGAACGAGTGACTCTCGGCACATCCTCACCCCACGTCATGGCACGACTCGATCGGGCCATCGGAAGCGGCACGGCGATTGGCCAAGAGGGACTTCACGCCGCCGGTCAAGCCCATGCCCGCGAGGAAATACGACCCCGGCTGGCCCGCTCGGGGGAGTACCCTGACGCGGAGAGGACGTCGCGATGTGTCAGGTATCAGGTAGCGCCCGCCACGACGGCGTTACCGCCTACAGAGGCGCTTTCTTACACCCTCCCGGCCAGAGGCGCGCCGTGAGTGTTCAGACGATCGAAGCCGCCCAAGATTGACTCGACCCTTAAGGTGTGGCGGGAATCGCGAGTATGCTGACTTTATCGGACTTCTGGTCTGGGACTGTATTTCTCCAAGCGGCTCTCACCGCTGGGGCCACTGTTATGACCTGGCGTGGACTTCATTTATCGGGTGACAAAAAGTTCATTTTTTGGGGGAGCGCTTCCGTACTGGCATTTCTTGTGACTCTGTTTATGGGTGCCATGGCGAACCACGATTCTACCGCAGCCATAGATAAAGCCAATAACCGAGCCGCAGACAGCGACCGCAAACTAACCGATATTCAGACTGGCATTATTGATCTAAAGCAAATTGTCTCCCCGAACGGGGGATCAGCCGCTGAGGTTGTTGCCTCTGCTGTCGCCAAGATTCAAGAACAACAAATGGCGATTGATTCTCTTCAAAGACGTATGAACGAGATGAAGCGAGCCGGGCGGCTTGATACGCACTTTTACCAGGACGGAAAGGATGCCGCGTCTGTGGGGCCTTTTGAGGTGGATCAAGCAAGCGGTGAAATCCATCTCTGAATGCTGACATCCCAACAAATATTTGACTTCACAAAAGAGATCGAGTTTCGGAAGGCTCGGATATTTTGCGACAAGAAGGAGCCATCAACCGGCGCCGCCATGGGCGCCAATTTGAACCTAACCTACTATAGAGTAGTCTGCCATGTTCTTGGGTCAATTCAAGAATAAAAATCCTCCAGTCGCAATGCCGCCATCTCCAGACAGGTCAGTGCGTCCGCTGCCCCGTGGTAGCGGCTGCTACATAATACCGGATGCGTCATCCTTTCGGACCCTTGATATCACCGCAACCGGCCGCCAGATCCGGCCCGCAAGCCGCACTCAATCGTGAACGATCGCCACCGCGCGAGTCCACCCGGCAGACGCACGGTGAACCTTGACCGGGAAGCACACGACCTCGAACCCATCCGCCGGAAGCTGTTCCAGGTTGGACAGCTTCTCCAAATGCGAATAGCCGATCTCCCGGCCCGCGCGGTGGCCTTCCCAGATCAGGCTTGGATCGCCGCCCGCCGCGATCTTCGCCTTGGTCGAAGAGAAGGGAGCATCCCAGCTCCACCCATCGATACCGGTCAGGCGGACGCCGCGTTCCAGCATCCACATGGTCGCGGCCTTACCCATGCCGCAGCCGGAATCGACAAAATCGTCCTGCCCGTATCTCGCCCCCGCGGCGGTGTTGACCAGCACGATTTCCAACGGCGCCAGCGTGTGGCCGATGCGCTTCAGCTCGGCCTCCACATCGCCGGGGGTGACGATATAGCCCGCCGGGAAATGCCGGAAATCCAGTTTGACGCCGGGCTGGAAGCACCACTCCAACGGCACCTCGTCGATGCGCCAGGACGGTTCCCCGCCCGGCTTCAACGCGTGGTTCATCGTCGAGAAAAAGTGATACGGCGCATCCAGGTGCGTGCCGTTATGCGTGCTGATCTGGACTTTCTCCACCGCCGCATATTCGCCGTCCGGGAGTTGATCGACCCGCACACCCATGTATTGCGCCATCGCGGGCGCGGTCTGACGATGATCCAGATACTCGATCTGAGGCAGCATTTGCGGCGGATCGCTCGCGATCCCGGCTTTCAGGGCGACGGAGATATCGATCAGGCGGCGTGGCATGGGCGTTTCCCGCTGTTTTTAAGGGTCGCGCAGCGTAACCGAAGCGCCCCCCGCCTGCCACCATCCAAACCCTTCGGGCGGCCCCGCGCGACACACGCGACAAAAAACCGCTTTTGGCGCGATCCAAACGCGACAAACCGGCGCCCATTGTGACGCGCCCGCTTTGGGCCAGGGAGATTTCGCATGCACCGGACACCGCCATCGACTCCATCCCGGATGCGGCGCGCGACCGGCCGCCGCACGGCGCCAGGCTCTTTGGCCCAACATGACGTTTCCGATTTTTCGTAGGGAATTGTGAATCACGTCACAGCGGAAACCGGCTGGCGTCGATACAGTGATCGTGAATAACCGGGACAACCGGAGGGGGATAAAATGGACCATCTGTTGGCGGGGACTGAGATCAGACTGACCTATCTACAGGATCGCCGCGCGCTGGCGCTGATCGATTGGGCCTCCGTGTTCGACGATCTGATCGACGCGGACGCCCCCCCAAACCGCTGCCAATGGAGCAATCTCGACGCCCTGACCCATGTCGTTCTCGCCACCGACCGGTCAACCGGCCAATACGCCGGTCTGTTGGGCCTGGTCGAACGCGCGACAAGCGCGGAATCCTACCTCCTGATCGACGCCGCCATGGCGCGGCCTGGCGACAACGGCGCGCTGCAACGCGCAATGCTGGCCCATATCCTCGCCCGGATCGTGTGTCTCGACGGCAAGCCCGCCGCGCTCGCCGCCTCGCGCCGCGAGCCCGCGCTGGAACCGATGCTGCGCGGCCTTGGCGGGGCGATCGCCGGGGCCGGCCTGCATCCGCCGGAAAACCCGGCGATCATTCCCTTCGCGACCGCGACGCTCGCGCGCCGGATCGGTCCGGGCCACGCGGTGCTGGATTTACGCCCGGTGACCGAAGCTGCGCTGCTGCGCGATCTCCGCCGCCTGCACCGTGCCCGGCCCGAGTCCGCGAAATCCCGCGCGGTCCCGCCCCCCGTCCCGCAAACGCCCGTTCCGCAAACGCCCGTTCCGCAAACACCCGTCACGCAAAATCCGGCCACCCCCGGCGGTGCCACGCGCCGTCCCAGAACAGCCACTCGTACTGGCAGGAGCGGGTAAACGCCGTCGTCATCTTGCCCAGTACTGTGTCCGAGGCGGCCGCCGCCGCCCGGTCGGTGGCGGCGATAACCGCGCGCACCGCATCCCCAAAGCCATCGTCCGCATAGGTTTCAATCCAGGCGCGATACGGATTATCCGCCGTCGAGGTTTTCGAAATCGCCGTGCCAACGTCCCAGTACAGCCAGAAACAAGGCAGTAACGCCGCGACCAGGACTTCCCAGGGCTCGTGATACGCAGTCGCCATCAGGAAACTGGTATAACCAAAGCAATCCGGCGCAGGTTCGGCGCGCGCCAAAGCCGCCGCATCGACCCCAAATTCCTTCAAATACCGCCCATGCAACTGTAACTCCACATCCACCGCACCCTGGGCGTAATTGCCAAACGCCCGCAGGTTTGGAAGATCGGGGCCCCGGGCCGCCGCCAGCGCCAAAGCCCGCGCATATTGGTCCAGATAGAGCGCGTCCTGCACGATGTAGAACTGGAATTTCTCCGCCGCCAACGTGCCCGCCGCAAGTTCCCGATTGAACGGCAGCGCGTGAATGGCGGCACGCAGGGGCGCCGTGTTTTGCCAGACGCGTGCGGAAAATCCGGTCATAACGCCACGCCGTAAACCCGCGCCGCGGTGCCCGCAAACAACGCCGCCTTTTCGCTGACCGAGGCGCCGGCGGCGATCCGTTTGAACGCGTTCCAAACAATTTGGTACGAACACCAACGCTTCTGCACCGGGAAATTGCTTTCGAACATGCATCGCTCCGCGCCAAACAGCGCAATGCTGGTGTCCAGCCAGGGACGCCAGGCGGACGCGACTTCCTCGGAAGACGGCGGCATGTCTTTCGAAACCGCGCTCGCGCCCGGCAGCCGGATCGGCAGCGCGCCCAGTTTCACCGTGACATTCGGGCGCTTGGCGAGGTCCGCCATGCCCGCTTTCCAATCCGCAAACACCTTGTCGCGATCCCCCGCGTAAGGTCCGCCAAGGATCGGACTGCCGACATGGTTCAGCACGATCTGGGTGTTGGGAAAAGCGCTGGCGAGATCGGCGACCTCATTCAACTGCGGATGATAAACCCAGGCATCGAACACCAGACCCAACGCGGCGAGGCCCGCGAAACCGGCGCGGAAATGCGGGTCGAGCAGCATCGCGGCCGTGGGCACGACCTTGTGGACGCGGTCGTGACCATCCCAGGCGGTGGACTGGCGAATGCCCGCGAAGCGTCCGCCGCTGGCGATCGTGTGGCGTTCCAGCAGACCCTTCGCGCGATCCCCGAGCATCAGATCGACGTTGCCGATCATCCGGACGCAGGCTCCCGATTTTCCAAAAGCCCCACTGGCCGCCATCGCGGCGATGCCCGTCACGAATTCGGTCTCGCCAATGGATTTTACTTCCTCTGGGCCGGAAGAACGGTACATGGAATGGCATTCCTCGAACACCGTCGCCACGACGTTATGGCCGCTGGAAAGGTCGTGCAGAAGTTCCGGCAACAGATAGATGTTGCCGTCGCGGGTCCACAAATGGTGATGCGGATCGACGATGGGCAGGTCCGGTTCCAGGGCGTCTTCGGTGAGTTTGTTCAGCCAGTCATGGTCGATCGGTCCGGCGAAACGGCTGGCAGTCTGGGCCATGGTCGTCCTCCTTTTTGAAGTGCTTTGTTACCGGCGCGCGGGTTTCCTTACCGTCTCGACGGCGTTTGCACGCGGGACGATCGGGGACGACGGCCCCCTCGGCACGCCCTCTCCCCCAAGTCATGGCCTCTCCCCCACGGCACGCCCTCTCCCCCACGTCATGGCACGACTCGATCGGGCCATCGGGTGCGGCACGGCGATCGAACAGGAGGCGCTTCCCGCCGATAATCGTGCCCCGCTCCCGCGAAGGTGTATCACCCCCGATGGCCCGCTCAGAGGCGTACCATGACGTGGCGAGGATTTTCCGCAAATGCTCATCCTCTCCGCGCGGCCCGGCCAAGCCCCATTGGCTCACCATGCCAGCACGGCGGCCTGCCCTCACGCGACGCTCTTCGACACGATTTCGAACGTGTTCGTGGACAGACCTGGCAACGCCAGAATCCGATGCAGCTCCGCCTGCATCAGCGCCTGCCGCCCGGAATCCATCCGCCGCCACTGACCCAGAGGCCCAACCATGCGCGCGGCCACCTGCGGGTTCATCGGATCGAGCCGCATGACGAAGTCCGCCAGCAACCGGTACCCCTCGCCCGATTTCGCGTGGAACCCCGTCTGATTGCCGCCCGCGAAAGCCCCGATCAGAGCGCGCACGCGGTTCGGGTTCTTCACATCGAAATCCACGTGCTCCGACAAAGCCCGCACCCGCGCGACGCTGTCCGGCAGAGTCGAAACCGCCTGAATCATGAACCATTTATCGCAAACCAGCGGATCCTCGCGCCATTTCGCATGAAACGCCGCCAGCGCCGCAATCCGTTCCGGACAATCGATCTGCGCCAGCACCGACAGCGCGGCCAGCGAGTCCGTCATGTTCCCCGCCGTATCGAATTGCCGCTTCGCCAGCGCCGGGTCGCCGCCCGCACCCAGATATCCGAGGCAGGTATTGCGCAACGACCGCTTTCCGATCGCGGCGCCGTCGGCGCTATAGGCGCCAAGATCCGCGTACCGGTCGTACGCCGCGCGCAACCGGTCCCGCAGCGCGTTTCCAATCGCGATCCGCGCGATGTCGCGAACGCCATGGATCGCATCGACATCGGCGATGTCCATCTGATCCGCGAGGAACGCCTCCCCCGGCAAAATCAACGCTTCCGCGACAAAGGCCGGGTCTTTATCCGCCTGCGCGAAGGTTTCCGACATGGCCTCGATCAACCCGGGATCGACCGCGGGCGTTTCGCCGCGATTCCAGACGGGGATCATGTCCAGCAGCACCCGCGTCGCGTATTGCTGCCCCGAATCCCAGCGGACAAACGGATCGGTGTCGTGCGCGGCGAGGAACCGGGCCCGCTCTGGCGCGATGCCCGACAATTTCACGGGGGCGGAAAACCCGCGGAACAGCGACGGGACCGGCGGGCTCGCCACATCCTCGAAGATAAATGTCGATTCCGCGCGGTCGGCCAGCAAAACCCGTGTGCCGGACAATGCGGTGGTCTCGCCGGACAGTTTCGTGTCCAGCGCCTGACCGTTGCCATCCAGCAACCCCATCGCCACCGGAATGACCAGCGGCTGTTTGTCCGGCTGGCCCGGCGTGGCTTTGGTCGATTGCCGGATCGTCAGCCGGTATTGCTTTCGAAGCGCATCGTAACTGTCTTCAATCGCGACATCCGGCGTTCCCGCCTGATCGTACCAGGCGCGGAATTTATCCAAATTCACGCCGGACGCATCCGCCATCGCCGCGACAAAATCCTCGATGGTCACCGCGTCGTTGTCATGGCGCTGGAAATACAAATCCATGCCGCGCCGAAACGCTTCGCGCCCGACGATCGTGGCCATCATCCGGATAACCTCGGCACCCTTGTTGTAAACCGTCGCGGTATAAAAATTGTCGATCGCCAAATACGATTTCGGCTGCACCGGATGCGCCAGAGGCCCCCCGTCCTCGCGGAATTGCGCCGCGCGCAGACCGCGCACATCGCCGATCCGTTTCACCGCGCGGCTGCCCTGATCGGCGGAAAACTCCTGGTCGCGATAAACCGTCAGACCTTCCTTCAACGACAATTGAAACCAATCGCGGCAGGTGACCCGGTTGCCCGTCCAATTATGAAAATATTCGTGCGCGATGACCGCCTCGATCCCTTCGTAATCGGTATCCGTTGCGGTATCGGGCTTCGCCAGCACGTATTTCGTGTTGAAGACATTTAGCCCCTTGTTCTCCATCGCCCCCATGTTGAAATCCGATACGGCGGCGATATTGAACACGTCCAGATCGTATTCCAGGCCGAACACGTCTTCGTCCCAACGCATCGATTGCTTCAACGACCGCATCGCATGCGCGCATTTATCCTCGTCGCCACGCCGGACATAAATGCCGAGATCGACGGCGCGCCCGGAACGTGTGGTAAATGAATCCTTGACCGAAACGAGATCGCCCGCGACCAGCGCGAACAAATAACACGGTTTCGGATGCGGATCGGTCCAAACCACCCGGTGCCGTCCATCCCCCAGATCCGAGACCGCGCCAGGGTTGCCGTTGGACAACATCACCGGGACAAGCGCCCGATCCGCCGTCACCGTCACCGTATACCGCGCCATCACATCCGGCCGGTCCTGGAAATACGTGATGCGCCGGAACCCCTCCGCCTCGCACTGGGTGAAATAGCCGCCACCCGAAACATACAACCCGCTGAGCGCGGTGTTCTCGGCCGGCGCGATTTTCGTCGCGATTTCCAACACACACGCATCCGGCAACGCCGAAATTGTGAGAACGCCCGCCTCGATCCGGTAGGCGTCCGCCGCCAACGCCACCCCGTCGATCGCGATCGACACCAGCGTCAGCGCCTCCCCGTTCAGCCGCAACGCTTCTCCCGCCGCCGCCTTCGGGTTCCGGCGCAGGCTTTGCCGCGCCACCACCATCGTTGCCGCCGGATCGAGGTCGAAAGCCAGATCGACGGTATCGACCAGAAACGCCGGCGGGCGGTAATCGGCGAGCAACACGGGTTGGGTCATCTTGCGTGCGTCCTCAAAACGAAAAACGGCGCCAGCCGCGAGACTGGCGCCGCATCGTCGAAGAGTACCGAAGGATCAGGCCGGTGTGAAGAACGGCATCGCCGGTCCGCCATCCTCGCACTGGATGAACTTCAGCTTCACGTCCATGCCGATTTTGACATCTTTGAAGTCGATATCGACGATGTTGGTCATCATCTTCGGCCCCTCGGCCAGTTCCACATACGCGATGCAATACGGCGGGCTGGCCCGCTCCATCACGCTATAGGTGTAGATCTTACCCTTGCCGGACACTTCTTTCCACTCGACCGGGCCGAATGTGAACGGCGAAATGCCGCGCGGAAACCAAATGAATTTTTTGGTGTCCACGCATTGCGGCAGCACCAGCTTGCCCTGAGCGGCCGCGTCGAAGAACGGCTTGGTCTCCGGGTTCGTGTCGGGCGTGCCGACGAACGGGATTTTACGTTGAACGAAGGCCATTTCGATTACTCCCGCTCCAGGATCACAGTGCTGCCGACGTGACGGGTGCCAAGCGAACCGCCCGTCCCGTGCGCGATGGCCAGGTCGCAGTTCGGCACCTGCACCGCCGGATGCGCTTCGCCACGCAACTGGCGCACCGCTTCGATGATTTTCGTGATACCGCCACGATTGGCCGGATGGTTAGAGCACAGACCGCCGCCATCCGTGTTGAACGGCAGCTTGCCGACGCCAGAGATCAGATTGCCGTCCATGACGAACTTTCCACCCTCGCCCTTGGCGCAGAACCCGAGATCTTCGAGCTGCATCAGAACGGTGATCGTGAAGCTGTCGTAAATCGACGCATACTTAATATCGGACGGCTTGATGCCCGACATTTCCCACGCCGGCGGACCCGAAAAACGCGCCGCCGAATAAACCAGATCGACATCGCCCGCCGAGGGGTTCTTCGCCGACTCGCCAACGCCGATGACCTTGACCAGCGGACGCTTCAGGCTGCGGGCGATTTCCGGACGGGTCACGATCAACGCGCCGCCACCATCGGAAATGACGCAGCAGTCGAGACGGTGCAGCGGGCTCGCCACCATCGGCGAGTTCACGACATCTTCAACCGTCACGACATCGCGCAACATCGCGTGCGGATTATGCTGCGCGTGATGCGACGCGGCGACCTTGATCCAGGCGAGCTGTTCGCTGGTGGTACCGTATTCGTGCATGTGGCGCATGGCGCACATCGCGTACATGTTCGCGGTGGCGGGTCCATACGGATACTCGAACTGCATTTCCGCCTGCGACGGATTGCCCGCGCGCGGCGCGGTGCCGGTGGCCTGGCCCTCGCTGCGCGGACGGCCCGCCAACGTGATCAGGCACACATTGGCCCGCCCGGTCTGGATCGCCTGGATCGCATGTCCGACGGCGACCTGGTAGGACGATCCACCCACATCGGTGGAGTCCATGTGCCGGACCTTAAGACCCATGTAATCGATCATGGACATCGGGCCGAGACCCGGTGCGTCGCCGGCACAGAAATAGCCGTCGACGTCGTCCTTGCTCAGACCCGCGTCCTCCAGCGCGCCCTTGGCGCACTCGGCGTGTAACAAGGTGACCGATTTATCGGTCGCCTTGCGTGTGGGATGCTCCCAGGCACCCACGATGTAACCCGCACCACGCAAACTCATGCTTCACTCCCCTGGCAGTCTGGCCGGTTGGCTCCCGGCGAGTATACCCATCGGTAGCCGGACGGCTACCCTGGGGCGAGTCAGAGAAGTACCGCCCCCATATGCCCAACCCAGCAGCCAGTTTCCGCGACGGCGTTTTGTCTTCATGGATCATACGATGTTTATTTTTTTCGGCGGCCAGCGCGATAGATTTTTGGAGCCACGTGTGCGACACTTCGTCCGGAGGTTTCAATGGACATTCTGGACAAGGAAGCCCTGGACGGCGACGCCGAGAAAGATAACTTCCTGCGGGCCATGGTGACATGCGATCCCGCGTTCCGTGGCGGCAAGCCTTACATCAAGGAGGCAGGCCTCACTGTGAGCGGCATCCTTCACATGATGGCGAATGGATGGACGATCGAACAAATCCTCGATCAATATCCTCGGGTCAGACCGGATCACGTCCGTGCCGCGTTACTCTATGCGGCCAGGACTATGGATTGATCCCGGCCGGGCAGAGCTAATCCTGTGCGGCTCTACCTCGACGAGAATATGTCGCGACGAGAGGTCGCGGTGCTGCGAGACGCGGGCCATGACGTCGTCGCCGTGAACGAACACCCGGCGCTTCAGGGTCTCCCCGATATCGCGCATGCGCGGGCGGCGAACGACCAAAACCGGATACTAATCACCAAAGATGGCGATTATGGCGGAATCCTGATGCGAAACGGCATTCCCCAGAGTGGCGTCGTATATGTGAAATCCGACGCGAATACGCCCAATTTCGCCAGCAGATTGCCAGAGATTGTCGCGCGTCACCGCGACGCCTTATCGCGTGGCGCGTTTGTAACCGTTGATTCCGCGCGCGAGCGGGTCAGGGAAATCTGACGAATCGTGAGGCCGCCGCAAGGCCAGACTCACGAGGAATGCCACGACCCGGCCGCATGCCGGATCGTTCGCACTGCCGTCAGATAAACACCCCGGCCATCCCGCCCGCCGGATACCGCGTCCCCGCCGCCGCGCCCGCCGGCACCGCAGCATCGATCCCAGCCACGTCCGCCGCGGAAAGCGAAACTTTCAACGCGCCCAGATTTTCATCCAGCCGCTCCTTGTACCGCGTGCCCGGGATCGCCGTCACGTCGTCCCCGCGCGCCAACAGCCAGGCCAGCACCAACTGCGCCGGCGTGCATTTTTTCTCCCGCGCGAATGCCTCGATCAGAACAACCAACGCCCGGTTCCGATCGAAATTGTCCTTTTGAAACCGCGGATGTGCCGCGCGCCGCCCATCGACATCGTCGAAAGTCTTGATCGCGCCCGTAAGAAACCCGCGGCCAAGGGGGGAATAGGCAACGAAGCCAATACCCAGCGCACGAGTCGTTTCGCGCGTCTCCTCCGCATCGGTCCGGTACAGCAAAGAATATTCCGTCTCCACCGCCGCGATCGGATGTACCGCGTGCGCGCGGCGGATGCGATCCGGCGCGGCCTCGGACAGACCAAGGAAACGGACCTTGCCTTGTTCGACCAGGCGCTTCATGGCGCCAACGGTTTCCTCGACCGGTACGGTGGGATCGACGCGGTGCTGATAATAAAGGTCGATGACATCGACGCCCAACCGCTTTAACGATGCCTCGCACGCCGCTTGCACGTAATCCGCGCGCCCGTTGACGCCATTGGACTGTCCGGGACGCTGCGTCTGCCCGAACTTGGTGGCCAGCACCACCTTGTCGCGGCGGCCCTTGATGGCGCGTCCCAACAGTTCCTCGTTATGGCCCCAGCCATACATGTCAGATGAATCCAGGTGGTTCACCCCCAGATCGACCGCGTAACGGATCAAATCTTCCGACTCAGCGTCGTTCGCGTCCCCATAAACGCCGGACAGCGACATCAAGCCCAGTCCCACGGTGGAAACGGAAAGCCCGCCAAGCATGCGTTGCGGTTGTATCGTGTCAGCCATGATCGCCCCCCAGGTTCGTCGCCTTTATACTATGGCGGCCATGGACTGGCGACAGGCCCCGCCCCATAATCTCGCCATGAGCAACGCCCTCTACGACCAAGACTTCCACGCCTGGGCTTTTCAGCAGGCCACGCTGCTGCGCGAAGGCAAGCTCGCCCAGGCGGACATCGAGAACATCGCGGAAGAGATCGAAAGCATGGGGCGCGGCGAGCGGCGGGAACTCACGAACCGGCTGACGATCCTGTTGGTGCATCTACTGAAATGGCGGTATCAGCCCATTTTCCGCGGCCGGAATTGGGAACTGACGATCAAAGGACAACGCCGCGATACGCGCCTTCATCTGCGCGATAATCCAAGCCTGAAACCCTGGCTCGACCAGGCAATGGACGACGCCTTCCCCGAAACCTGCCCCTTCACCTTCGATCAGGCCATCGACGACGATTTCTGGCCCGGCGCCTGATCCCAACTTTGCACGCACCCCCACTCCCAAGCTGGCTCATCCCCCGCCTGCCGTTCTTTTACGGCTGGGTCATCCTCGCCTGCGTCTGCTGCGCCGGCCTGTCCCGCCAAGGTGGCGCCGTCGCCACCTTGTCCGTCTTCGTCGCCCCCATGACCGCCGAATTCGGCTGGTCCCGCACCGCCATCTCCGGCGCCGTGTCCCTGGGTGGCCTTCTGGCCGCCATCGCCGCCCCGAAACTCGGCCCGCTGCTCGACCGAGAGGGCGCGCGCATGGTCCTGTGCCTGGCCGTCCTCACCACCGGGCTCGCCGACATGCTGCTGTCGCTGACCAACGGCCTGCCGATGTTTTATCTGCTGTTCTGCGTCGCCCGCCTGAACTTCGCCGGCCCCTTCGATCTGGGCATCTACGGCGCCGTGAACAACTGGTTCGTGACCCGGCGCGGCTTCGCCAGCTCCATCGCCACCGTCGGGCAAATGACCGGCCTCGTCCTGTTGCCGACGATCGCCTCCCTCGCCATGGCCGCCAGCGGCTGGCGCGCGGGCTGGGTGGCCATCGGCGTCACCGTCCTGCTGGCGGGCTTCGTCCCCGTTTTCCTGCTGATGGTGCGCCGGCCCGAGGACCTTGGCCTGCACCCAGACGGCGGCACACCGATCGCCATTGACCTCGCCACACCCGCCATCCCCGAACCCGCCTTCACCCGGGCCGAGGCCCTGCGCACCCGCGGCTTCTGGC
>JAYWAX010000043.1:0-19432 GCA_043782125.1 Acetobacteraceae bacterium
CCAGACCGGCGTCCGGGGGATCGAACGCCTTGAGGGGACGAGGTGCCATGAATGCCGCCGTATGCGATACGCGGACATCCGCGACCGAATGGTTGATACGATACGATTGATATAGCAGATCCATCGCCATCATCAACCCCTTCTATCAACCTTTGCGAGATGGCTCAAAGCGGCCCTCCCCCTTTGCATGCCGGCACGAAATCCAGCCCGCCCTGGGACGCGCGCCAGATCGCGGCCTCGGCGGGCAGGCGCAGGCCGTGCATAACCACGGCGACCACCATTGCGGCCACCAGCAGCGATACTGGCCGGCGCGCGCGTTGCCGTCCGGCCAGCCCCGGCAGCAGTGCCGCGCCCGCGACCCCCAGGGCGCCGCCGAGACAGACCTCGGGCACCGAGTGGAACCCCAGCCCCACCCGCGTCGCGCCAATGATGCCCGCGGCAAGGATCGCCACCGCCACCGCGACGGGACGCCGCCCGGTCGCCAGCGCCGCCAGCCCCCCCGCCACCATCGCCGCCGCCGCCGTGTGTCCACTTGGCGAGTGCAGCGACCACGGCCCGAACACCGGCCCGCAGGCGAGAAACCCCAGTTTCAACCCCAGCACCGCGCCAAAAGTCGTCCCCACCGCGAACAGCCAGCACAAGGCGCCGCGCCACCATCCCAGCAGCGCGAGCACGGCCGCGATCGCCGCGACCACGGGCAGGATCACCGCCTGGTCGGCGAAATCGGTCAGGAAAATCATCATCCCGCTTCTGCCAGAAAAAGTCTGAACATCGGGTTAACAAGGCAATCGCGTGAATGTGGCCGCATGCCGTTCTCCGTCATGGCACGGCTCGACCGGGCCATCGGAACCGGCACGGCGCTTGAACGAGAGGCGCTTTCCTCGGCTGATCGTGGCCACTCTCGCCATGATGTACCGGTCCCGATGGCCCGCTCGGGGGCGTGCCATGACGCGGAGCGGACGTCGCGATGGATCAAACGTTCGCGCGGTTGGTATAACGCGCCCCGTTATATCCAGCCCCGTTGTGTCCACCCCCCGCGCGGCGGTAGCCTGATCCCAGAAGCCGTCAGAGCCAGACACACAGGAGCGCCGTCCATGCTGTCGAAAGAAGAAAACCGGATCGTCACCCGCGTCGGCCCAGGAACCCCGATGGGGGAAACCCTGCGGCGGTATTGGCTGCCTGCACTGCTCGCCAGCGAGGTCGCTGACGCCGACGGCCCGCCCGTCCGCGTCCGCCTTCTGGGCGAGGACCTGGTCGCCTTCCGCGACACGCAAGGGCGCATCGGTCTGCTGGATGAATTGTGCCCGCACCGCCTCGCCTCGCTGTATTTCGGCCGCAACGAGGAATGCGGCCTGCGCTGCGTTTACCATGGCTGGAAATTCGATGTCTCCGGTGCCTGCACGGACATGATGAATGAGCAGGAGGAGCATGACTTCAAGCACAAAATCCACATCAAGACCTACCCCACCATCGAACTGGGCGGCCTGATCTGGGCTTACATGGGCCCGGCGGAGAAAATGCCGCCCGCGCCGAAATTCGCCTGGACCCAGGTGCCGGAAGCGCAGCGACACGTGACCAAGGTGATCCAGGAGAGCAACTGGTTGCAGGGCTTGGAAGGCGGGCTCGATACCTCTCACGCGCCGATCATGCATCGGGCGTTGACGGAAACGACGACGCGCGGCGGGTTCAAACCGTCCAGTCCCTTCGTGCGCGGCAAGGCGCCGAAGCTGGTCGTCGATCTGACGGATTACGGGTATCAGTATTCGGGCATTCGCGAACTCGGCCCGGACGATGTGCATATCCGCGCGTATCACTTCATTCTGCCCTTCCATCAGATCCGGCCGTCGAAGTCCGAATCCGGCGCGCCGATGGATGCCGGGCATTGCTGGGTGCCGATGGACGACGAAACCACGATGGTTTTCAACTGGGTCTTCTCCAAGAACGGCACCGCTCTCAACGAAGAAGACCGGCTCGAGCGGTCCCTGGGCAATGGCCCGCTTCATGTCGATCAAAAAACGTTCCGCTCGCATGCGAACAAGGCCAACGACTATCTCATCGACCGCGTCGTGCAAAAGGAAGAAACCTTCACCGGGATCGAGGGCATCAACGCGCAGGACCGGGCGATCCAGGAAAGCATGGGGAAAATCGTGGACCGGTCGCGCGAACATCTGGGGCCAGCCGACAAGGCGATCATTCAGGCCCGGAAGAAGCTGCGCGACGCCGTTCGGGCGGTGGAAGCCGGCGGCTCGCCCGAGGGGTTGGGCACCACGTATTATTCGCTGGTGGCGGAGGAAGGGGTTTTGGCGAAGGACGCCGATTGGCGGACGGAATTGACGCGTCACATGCGGCCCGAGGCGATTTTGCAGACGGTGTAATATCAAACGTCCGAACTGTTGACTCTCGGCACGGCCTTCCCCTCCCCGTCATGGCCCGGCTCGATCGGGCCATCGGGCGCGGCGCGGCGATCCGGCGAGAGGCGCTTTTCGTGGCCACTCTCGCAATGGCGTACCGTCCCCGATGGCCCGCTCGGGGGCGTGCCATGACGCAGAGAGGCCGTCGAGATGGGGTCTGTGGTTCGGGCGGTTGATACAACGCTTTCCCACGCCCCCGCCGCCGCAGCCGAGGGGATGCGGCCGGGGGGATGCGGCCGAGCTTCAGACCCCAGCCCAGACCTTCTCCCGCGCGACAACCTCCCGCATCAAGGCCAGAACGCTGTCACCGCTTGCGCCATCGCGGTGGAAGGCGCCGTTCAACGCCGCCGCCGCCATCGCCTGGGTGTCGCCGGCCTCCGTGTCGCCCAGATAGTCGAGGTCCCGGCCGGGAAAGGCGCGTTCCAGGACGGATTCGAAGGCCAGCACCGTCACGTCCCGGTGCCGCTCGTCGCACTGGATCCGTTCGAAAATCGCCTCCAGTTCGTCGCGCTGGCCTTCCAGCGCCTGGACGAAACAACCATGCGTGAACAACAACGCCCCGGTCACCCCGGCGGCGCGGTTGTTCCGCCGGGCCACCAGGAGAATGTTCTGAATTTCCCCCTCGGCCGCGACCGCGTCGCCCGCGATGGCATTGCGGCTGCAATAAATCAGGCGTCGCAGGCTGTCGGGCATTCGCGAGGTCCTCAGGTCCAGAGAGTCGCGGACAAATCCCGCGCCAGTAACGCGCGTATGTCCGCCGCCGGGATCGGTTTGGAGATAAGATAGCCCTGGATATCGGTGCAGCCGTCGGCCGCGACCATCCGCGCCTGACCGCGGGTTTCCACCCCCTCGGCGACCACCGCCATGCCCAGACCCGCGCCGAGTGTGGCGATGGCGCGGACCAGCGCGCCGGATTCATTGTCGCTGTCCAGCGAGCTGACGAAGGACCGGTCTATCTTGATCGAGTCAAAGGGAAACGTCCGCAACTGGCTCAGCGACGAATACCCGGTGCCGAAATCGTCCATGGCGATCCGCACGCCAAGATCGTGCAGCTCCCGCAACAACGCCCGGGCCTCGTCGGGGCGCCGGGTCAGTGCGGATTCGGTGATTTCCAGCTCCAGCCGCCGCGCCGGCAACCCCGACTCCCGCAGCGCCGCCACCACCTGGGCCA
This sequence comes from Acetobacteraceae bacterium, assembly GCA_043782125.1. Classification (GTDB taxonomy): domain Bacteria; phylum Pseudomonadota; class Alphaproteobacteria; order Acetobacterales; family Acetobacteraceae; genus Rhodopila. The sequence goes on from JAYWAX010000043.1 coordinate 3,583, forward strand.
GAAAATGCGGCCCGTCGTCCAACTGGCGGGCGGACACATTGACCGCGACGCTCAACGGATCCGGCCAGCCCGCCGCTTCCCGGCACGCCGCGCGCAAAGCCCAGTCGCCAATGGGCGCGATCAGGCCGATGTCCTCGGCGACCGGGATGAACAATCCGGGCGGAACAATCCCGCGTTTCGGATGGGTCCAGCGGGCCAGCGCTTCGAACCCCGTCACGGCGTGGGTCCGGAGATTGACCTTGGGTTGAAACGCGAGGCTCAACTGTCCCAGAACCAGCGCCTTGCGCAGATCGGATTCCAGGTCCAGCCGCGATCGGGCGCGATCCGCCATGCTCTGCCCGAACCGCCGCCAGGCCTGGCCGCCAGCCTCCTTTGCCTCCCGCCGCGCGAGATCGGCGTGATGCAGCAGCACGGCCGCCGAGTCCCCGTCGCCTGGGCTGCGCGCAACACCCAGGCTGATGCCGACGGTCACGACCTCGCCCCGCACCAGGTATGGGCGGCTCAGCAGATCGACCAGACGGGCGGCCAGGTGGTCGGTCGCGTGTCCGTTATATTGCAGGACCGCGAACTGATCGCCCTCCAGCCGCGCGACCTGGTCGGCATCGCGCGTCGCCCGCCGCAATCTTCCGGCGGCCGCACGCAGCAACGCGTCGCCGCCGGCCCGGCCCAGAAGATCGTTGATGGCGCGAAACCGGTCGAGGTCGAAGACCAGGATGGCCGGCCGGTTCTCGGGATCGTCGTCGCACAACGCCGCGGTCAGCAGCGCTTCGAAATGCGGCCGGTTGCCGATCCCGGTCAGCGTGTCGCGCTGGTCCTCCCCCGCCAAGGCGCCGCTTTCGCCACCGCGGCGGCGGTCTTCCAGCACGACCATCCAGCGATCGGGGCCAAGCGGGCGGGCGAACAGGGCCACAGTATGGCCGGGGGAGAGGGAGAACACCGCATCGTGCCTGCCGGGGGAATTCCGCCCCCGGATCTCCGCCCCGCAACAGGACAAGATACGCAGGCGCACATCCGCCGGAATGCGCCCGGACCGGGCCAGCACCGCAGCGAAGGGCGGACAGGGGTCTTCCTCGGGCGGCGGCGGCTCCAGACGCGCCCGCGCCTCGGCGTTCGCGAGGCGCAGACGCAAATCCCGGTCGAGAATGACGACGGGATACGGCATCTGCTCCAACGCGCTGCCGGCCAGCGAGGCGATCGTATCCGGGTCGTCCAGCGGCAAACTCACATCCGGCTCCTTGGGAAACGGGGCTGGATGAGATTACCGGGCGAAGGGTTAACAGAAGGTTAGCGGCGGGAGGTTCTTACTCCGCTTTCATGCCTTTGCGCGCCATGAACTCGGGAAAGGCGTCCTTGGCCTTGGCGCCGCGCATCACGTGGACGGAGTGATCGTATTCGGCCTGCCACTGGGCTTCCTGGCTTTCGCCGCGTTGTTTCAACAGCAAGGCCTTCACGCCCATGACGGCGCCGCGATGGTTGCCGGCGATGGTTTTCGCCAGTTCCATGGTTTTGGCGCGCAGTTGGTCCTTCGGGACCAAATGGTTCAGCAGGCCGATGCGATACGCTTCCTCGGCGCCGACGATGCGCGCGGAGAACAGCAGTTCCTTCGCCATCGGCCAGCCGATCTGGCAACCCAGCGACCATGTCGAATTGATCCGCCCGTAAGCCGCCGCCAGAAACCGGAATTTCGTGTTCTCGCACCCGATCCGCATGTCCAGGGACGATGCCAGCACCGCGCCGCCGCCATAAGCGAGGCCGTTCATCATCCCGATCGTCGGTTTCGCCGAGCTCGCGATGTCCAGGCTGCGCCGCGGCACCGCCATCGCGTCCTGTTCTTCCTGGCTGTAACGCTTGTCGTCGTTGAGCTGCTCCTGGATGTCGCCACCCGCCGTAAAGGCTTTCTCGCCGGACCCGGTGAGGACAATGCAGCCGATGCCGCCGTCGGCGTTCAGGTCTTTCATCGCCGCCGCCAGCTCGGCGTTCAACTTGCGGTTCATCGCGTTGAGTTTGTCCGGGCGGTTGAGCGTGATCGTGCCCACCCCGTCCTCGCGGTCCACCAGGATTGTTTCGTATTCCATCGTTGCTCCCTCCCCTTTTTGGCTTTGTCGAAAGCTGGCGATGCCCCTTTTGGCAATGCCCCTTGGCACCCGCCAAAGCCAGCCGGTATCCTGCCGTGAAACGCGCGTTCTGGGAAACGCGGCAACAGGAGACGGCGCATGCACCAATGGAACACGCGGCAGGTCGGACGCACAGCGGTGCGCGTGACGGAAATCGGCATCGGCACCGCGACGCTTGGCGGGCGGCGCTTCGTGGTCCCGCACGACGAAGGCGTGGCCATTATTCGCGCGGGATGGAAGGCCGGGCTTCGTTACGTTGACACCGCGCCGTTTTATGGCGTGGGCGCCGCCGAACACCGCGTCGGCGACGCACTGCGCGAAGAAGATCGCGGCGCCTGGGTTTTATCGACCAAAGTGGGGCGGTTGTTACGGCCGTGGAAGGGCGCCGGGAAAGGTCCGGACGCCGGTTACTCGCCGATGCCGTTCGATGTCGTTTACGATTATACGTACGATGGCGTCATGCGCTCGGTCGAAGACAGTTATCAACGTCTCGGCCTGGCACGGATGGACATTCTGTTCGCGCACGATCTGGGTGTTTACCAGCACGGCGAGGAACGCGCAGCGCACTACATGACGCAGTTCCGCACCAGCGGGTATCGCGCCATGGACGAGTTGCGGCGCACCGGCGTTTGCAAGGCGATCGGGCTGGGGGTCAACGAAAAAGCGGTCATTCTGGAGGCAATGGAATTCGGCGATTTCGATGTGTTTCTGCTGGCGGGCCGCTATACGCTGCTGGAACAGGCGCCGTTGGACGATCTTTTACCGCTGTGCGAAAAACGCGGCGCCTCGATCGTCGTTGGCGGCCCCCTTAACTCTGGCATTCTGGCTGGGCGCGACACCTGGAATTACGAAACCGCGCCGCCGGAGATTATCGAACGCGTGCAACGCATCCAGGCCATCTGCGACTCCCACAACGTGCCGCTGCCCGCCGCCGCGTTTCAATTCCCGCTGGCGCATCCGGCGGTCTGCGCGATTATTCCGGGTCCCCGGACGGCGGCAGAGTTCGACACGAATGTCCCGCATTTCACCCATCCGATCCCGGGCGCGCTGTGGCGCGATCTGAAAACCGCCGGACTGTTGCGCCAGGACGCGCCGGTTCCGGGGTAAGCCCAGGGAGGCATCGGGTCCGGCGTTTGGCGGCCGCGGGTCAGCGGCGGTGTTTGCCGGCCGTCCGCGTTCGTGCCGAAGACGCAAAGAGAGCTCCCGTCGCGTCGCGCCCGGTACTCCGCGTCCGCGGCTGCGCGGATCAGGCCGCGAAGGCGGTTTTCATCCGTGTATACTCCAGCCGGTAGACACCGCGAACGAAGGGTCCCACGGCGCCCGCGCCCAGAAGCGCGCGGTCCAACAGAATGTCTGTAAGCGCTTCGGGGCCGGTGGCCTCGACCAGAATGAAACAGGACGGCGGCGGCTGGATGTCGGCGCGGTCCTTTGTTTCCACGGTCCGGATCAGGGACGCGGCCCGGTCGCCCTGACACAGATGCGCGCCGGTGATCCGCCGGGCCTGAGAGGCGGCGCGGACCATGGCGCGGACGGCGATCAGATGCGGCGCGTCGCAGTCGAAGCGGATGGTCAGGACGGCGCCACCGATGCCGGGACCGTGACTGATCAGAACGCGGGACAAAGCACGGAACGTGTCGGTAAATTTCGCCGTCGAGGCCGTTGTGCCGGGCGTCGGATCGTTCAACCGTCCCGCGTAGTCCGACCCTTGCAGGACGGGCATCGCATCGGCCTCGTACAAGGTGAAGAATTCGGGATGGGTCGCTGTATCCGCAGCGATGTAACGGCGGCCCCGGCGGAAACCGGGAATGCCGACACGTTCGGGCATGTGTTCGTTCACGTGCCAGTCGTAGAACTGGTCCCGCGCCTCCGGTTCGATGCCGTTCCAGATCGCCACCACCGCTTCGCCCGCCAGCATGTATTGTCTCCCTCGCACCGGTCCCCAAGATAGCGGTAACACCAAAGGGCCGCTATACATCCTCAAAATTCATGAACAGGGGAGTGTGCGTCATGCGTGTTCTGGTCATCGGCGCGGGGGCTCTGGGCGGTTATTTCGGTGCGTGCCTGGCGCGGGCTGGCCGCGACGTCATGTTCCTGGTGCGTCCGCGGCGCGCGGAGCAACTCGCCCGCGACGGGCTTCGCGTCATCAGCCCGCACGGCGATTTCAGCGTCCCGGCGGCCACGGTCCTGGCTGGCGATCTTCATGAGCCCTTCGATCTCGTTCTGGTTGGCGTGAAATCCTACTCTCTGCACGAAGCCATGGAGCAGTTCGCCCCCGCCGTCGGTCTGGAAACCGCGATCCTGCCGATCCTCAATGGCATGGCCCATCTCGACATCCTGAGCACCCGGTTCGGTGCCGAACGGGTGTTGGGCGGTATGGCGCTCATCGGCGGGGCACTGGATAGCGAAGGACGTGTCGTTGTCCATTGGTGCAAAGAACTCGTCTTTGGTGAAATCGCGGGCGGCTTCAGTGACCGGACCGATGCGCTGGCCGCCTTGTTCGACGGCGCCGGATTCGATGCGCGGGCGAGCGGCGCGGTGTCGCAGGATATGTGGGAAAAATGGGCGGGGTTGGGAAACCTCGCTGGCATGACCTGCCTGATGCGCGGCAGTCTCGGCGATATTCACGCCGTGCCGGGAGGCCGGGACGCGACGGAGCGCCTGTTCGCCGAATGCTGTGCCGTCGCGACCGCGGCCGGCTTCGCGCCCAGACCGGCTTACCTCGCATTCGCCCATGACTACATGGCCACGGCGGGATCGTCGGCGAAGGCCTCCATGCTCCGCGACATCGAGCGCGGCTCCGTCACCGAAGGCGAGCACATCCTGGGCGACCTCGCCGCGCGCGCCCGTGCCCTTGGGGTCGCGACGCCGATCCTGGACCTCGCGCGCATCCACGTCGCGGCGTATGAGGCCGGACGGGCACGAGAGACTGCCCCGAAGTAGCATTCACATCGCCGCCTCGCTTCCACGGTCTCCGGTACCGGCCCGCCGCGAAATTTCATGTCCGCCGGACCGGCCTGTATGCTACGAACATTCCATGGAAGCCGTCTCGCAAATTCCCGCGATCATGACCCTGCAAGAATTTCTCGCCTGGGATGCGCCGGCGGGAGTGCCTTGGCAATTGCTGGATGGCGAGCCTCGCGCGATGGCGCCCGCCAGCCGGACGCATGGACGTATTCAGGTGCGGCTCGGTGGCCTGATCGACGCCCATCTCACCGCGGGCGGCGGCCCTTGCACCGTGATCGACACGCCCGGCGTGGTGCCGCGCGTTCGGGCCGACCGCAATTTCCGCATTCCGGATCTGGGCGTGACCTGCACCGGCTACGACCGGGAAGAAACCACGCTGACCGATCCCGTTTTGCTGGTGGAGATCCTGTCACCCAGCAATCAGGCGGAAACCTGGACCAACGTCTGGGCTTACACGACCATCCCCTCGGTCCGGGAAATCCTCATCGTCCACAGCACCGCCATGCGCGCCGAGTTGCTGCGCCGTGGCCCGGATGGCGCCTGGCCGGATCGCGCCACGATCATTGAGGCCGGAACGCTGGAACTGGCCAGCATCGATTTCCGCGTCGATCTTGCGTCCCTGTACCTGGGATCGCGGCTGGCGGCAGGATAGCAGCGCGGATGGACGGTGGCCGGGCCTGTCTCCGGACGGGTTCGCGGAGATACCCCACAATTTCATTGATTTATAATATATTTTCCAGCAAAATCGCGGTACTGGTAGTTTGCTGGAAAAATACTTATGTTTCAATCAATTAGACCATTCTCCGACGAACAGACCCGGCTTCTGGCAAACCTCGCCCAAATGTACGAAGCCTGGATGGACGCGGAACGGACCCTGGGAATCCTGCCCTATAACATGACCTGGAAGCACACGGCCGGGCGGGATTACCTCTGCCGGATCCTCGACCGTAAAGGCAACGCCACCGGCATGGGCCCGCGATCTGAACGGACCGAGGCGATCTTCGCGGGCTACAAAGAACGCAAAACCGCGGCCGAAGCCAACCGCGCGGGCGCGGCCACAAAACTCGATGAGTCCACGCGGCTTTACCGGGCCTTGCGCCTGCCGATGATCCCCGCCGAAGCCGCCGCGATCCTCCGGGAAGCGGATCGCCGGGCCTTGCTTGGCAGCCATCTCCTCGCGATCGGAACCAACGCGGTTCCCGCTTACAGTATCGAGGCCGTGGGCCGGATTATCGATGCACCCGACGAAACCCAGGATTTCGACATGACCTGGATCGCCATCGACGGCGATCCACATGCGAGCCCGGTCTGGGCCATGCTGAAATCTGTCGACCCAACCTACACCGTCAACACCGAGCGCCCGTTTCAGGCCCGGAACGCGCGCGCCTTCGAATTCGAGCTTCTGACCGCGCCTTCGACGCTGTCCGGCATGGGCCGCCGCGACCAGCCACGGCCAACCGCGCTCCCCGAACAAGAATGGCTTCTGAAAGGGCGGCCTGTCAGCCACGTCGTGGTGGCGCGCGATTTATCGCCGGCCCGGCTCGTGGTGCCCGATCCGCGGTGGTTCGCGCTCCAGAAGTTATGGCTGTCGGAGCAGGAGAAGCGAGACCCGTTGAAACGGGGCAAAGACAACCGTCAGGGTCTGGCGGTGCTGGACGCGGTCAACGAAACAATGCCGCAATACCCGTTGGACGCCGCGTTCGAAGCGGAGATTCCGGACGAACTCCGGCCGTGTTACGAGCGATGGAAATCGCGCGAGGGCCGGCCTCAACCGGTTCGCCGCTGGTGAGACCGCCCGGAGCGAACACCCCTGCCGGCAAGGGGATCCCCACATATCCGAAATCGACGTCCGTGCCGTCGAGGGCCGCAGCATCGACCGGAAACGCGCGCTGGTGAAGGACATTGCCGCCGCCGTCGTGAAGCACTTCGGCGCCCCGGCCAAGGCGGCGATGGTCCAGATCGTCGAATTCCCGAAAGAGAACAAAGCCAAAGGCGGCGTGCTGTTCGGCGAGCGGTAGGCGCCGAAGCGCGGCCGAACACGGTTGACAGGCCGCAACGCACAGATCGCGAGGGGTGCGATTTCTGACTCGACTCGGACGGGAGGCGGTCGTATGTTCTCTTTATGTTCTCAACGGCACCCCGTACCGAAACCCTCGCCCGCCTCCGCGGCCAGATCGCCCGGATCGAGCGGAACGGCGCGCCCATGCCGCACGGCACCGTGCCCTTCGGCATCGCGGTTGTCGATACCGCCCTCCCCGGCGGCGGTCTGGCGCGCGGCGCGCTGCACGAATTCGCGGGCTCTGGGCCGGATACAGAGCACGGTGCCGCGGCAGCCCAGTTCATCGGCGGCGTGCTGGCGCGCATGGAGGGGCCTGTGCTGTGGGTCCAGCAGCGCGCCGATCTGTTCGCCCCCGGACTCGCCTGCATCGGCCTGCATCCCGCCCGGGTCCTGTTCGCCGACGCCGGGAAAGAAGTCCTGGCGGCGATGGAAGAAGGCCTCGCCCATCCCGGCCTCGCCGCCGTGGTCGGGGAATACACCGGAAAACTGACGCTGGTCGCTTCGCGGCGGCTGCAACTCGCGGCGGAGCAATCCGGCGCCATGGCCGCTTTGCTGCGGCGTAGCCAAACCTTCGACGATCCCGCGTTCGCGACGCCCAGTGCGGCGGTCACGCGCTGGCGGATCGCCGCTCTTCCCTCTCCGCCGCCCATCCCCCTCGCCCCCTCCGTTCCCGGATTGGGCCTGGCCGTATGGCGGCTGGATTTAACGCGCTGCCGGGGCGGATCGCCCGGTTCCTGGATCGTGGAGGCATGCGATGCGACGGGTCGTCTCAATCTGGTTACCCCACTGGGCTACGGATCGGCTGAGGTTACAGAACACGCTGCCTGATGGGCCGCTTGTCACGGCGGCGCATGACGGGCGGCGGCGGACGATCGCCGCGGTGGACGCGCTGGCGGCGGAAGCCGGTCTGTGGCCCGGCATGCCGGTGGCTCAAGGGATGGCGCTGGTGCCGGGCCTGACGGTGAAAGAGGCACGATGGGCGGAGGATGTCGCCGCGTTAAGGCGCCTCGCCGGATGGTGCCAGCGCTATGCGCCGCTGACCGCCGCCGCGCCGGCCGACGGGATCTGGATCGACGTGACTGGCGCCGCGCATCTGCATGGCGGCGAGGCGCGGCTGCTGCGCGATCTGCTCAGCCGGCTGCTGGCGCAGGGGTTCGCGGCACGGGCGGCGGTGGCGGATACGCCGGGCGCGGCACATGCGATGGCACGGTTCGGGGCGGAGGAAATGGGCATCGTGCCACCAGGCGGACAGAAGGCAGCATTGACCGGGCTGCCGCTGGCGGCATTGCGGCTGCCCGCCGAGACATTGGACGGTCTGCGCCTGATGGGGATCGAGCGGATCGGCGCGCTGGCCGCCCTCCCCCGAGGACCGCTGGTCCGGCGTTTCGGGGCGCTGGTGGTGCAAAGACTGGAGCAGGCGTTCGGACATGCGCCCGAACCGATCGAGCCGGAATTCCCGCCCGAGAGTATCCAGGCCCGCCTGACCTTCGTCGAACCGCTGCTTACCGCGGAGGCCTTTTCCGAAGTGATCGAACGCCTGACCTGGCAGGTCTGCGCGACGCTCGACCGCTCCGGCCGGGGCGCGCGGCAATTGGATCTGGTGTTCGAGCGGGTGGATGGCACGGTCCAGGCGATCCGGATCGGCACGGCGCGTCCCTCGCGCGACATCCCGCATCTCAGCCGGTTGCTGCGGGAACGGTTGGAGCGGGTCGATCCCGGTCTTGGGGTAGAGGCGATGCGGCTGCTGGTGCCGCGTGCGGACGCGCTGGCGCCGGAGCAGATGAGCACGACGGAGACGCGGACGCCGGATATCGCGCCGCTGATCGACCGGCTGGCCAATCGGTTAGGCTACGAACGTGTGTATCGAGCCGTGCCGGTGGGGAGCGCCGTGCCGGAGCGGTCGATGCGGGCAGTGCCGGCTTTGACCGGGCTTGTGGACGGGGAATGGCGGGTGGAAGGGCCTCGGCCGCTGCGGCTGCTGGACCCGCCGCAGCCGGTGGAGGCGATGGCGCTGCTGCCGGATCACCCGCCGCTGGCCTTCATTTGGCGGCGGATCCGCCATCGCGTGCGCCGCGCCGATGGGCCGGAGCGGATCGCCGGGGAGTGGTGGAAACGGAACGGGGAGATGCGGTCGGTGCGCGATTACTTCCGGGTGGAAGACGACAAGGGCGCGCGTTACTGGCTGTTCCGGCGCGGCGATGGCGAAAATCGCAGCAGCGGGGATATGCGCTGGTTTCTGCATGGATTTTTCTGAAGAAGGGATTGGCCATGGCATTACGAGAAGCCTCGGTGGAAGAGATCGTGGAGAGTTTGTCGTTTGCTTTGCGGTACGAAGGGCGGAAGCGGGTCAATCACGCGGATGAAACGATGGCGCGGATCACGGCCGACCGGCTGGTGCGGCATTTGGCGGAGAGTGGGTTTGTGCTGATGCGCAGGCCGGGGGGGCGGGCGATATCGGATGCGGGGGGCGGGGTGAAAGAAGGTGTGGCAAGGAACGGGGATCTTGGGGACCGTCCGTGATTTCGGAGGGGTTCCAATGATTCGCGAAGGTCTCGAAGGGCGCGAAGCTTTCTTTACGGAATCAGGCGGCGGAGGCCCTCTTTCAGCATCTGGCTGTTAAAGTTCATCAAAAGACCGATCCGGCACCCGCTCAGACGGAGATAAGTCAGGGTCTGGGTTTTATGAACCGGTAAAATACTTTCGACGGATTTTATTTCCAGCAACACCGACTTCTCAATGACGATATCGGCTCTGTACACCCGCCCAAGACGAACGCCTTCGTATATCAACGGCAATGCGACCTGCCGTTCGAAATTCAATCCGGACCGCGCGAGTTCGAAAACCATGCAATCCTCGTAAGCATGCTCAAAAAGCCCAGGGCCAAGAGCTTTATGCACTTTGATCGCGAAACCGATGACACGCCCGGATATCGCCTCCACATCCGGCGTGCTCCGGTCCCCTTCGCGATCTTCGCGCCCTTCGACATCTTCGCGAATCATAAAACCCCTCCACCGCCACAGGCCTCTCCCATAACCCCCCAACCGTAAACAACCCCTTAAAAAATGTACACAGAACTTCAAACAACCACGAACTTCTCCTTCCTCCGCGGCGCGTCCCACGCCGGGGAACTCTTCGCCCGCGCCGCCGTCTTAAAACTCCCCGCCCTCGCGATAACCGACCGGGGCACCCTGGCCGGCATTGTCCGCGCCCACAAATCCGCTGAAGAAACGAATGTCCGAGCCATCGTCGGCGCGCGCCTCGATCTCACGGACGGTACCTCGGTTCTCGTCTACCCCACGGACCAACCCGCCTATGCCCGCCTTTGCCATCTCCTCACGATCGGAAAAACCCGCGCGGGCAAAGGCGGCTGCCATCTCGCCTGGCCCGATCTCAGGGCGGCGAACGAAGGCCTGATCGCCGTTCTTTGCTCCCCGCCCACCCCCGAAATACTCCAACGCCTGAAAGCCGATTTCTCCGATCGCGCCTACCTCGCGCTGACCGTCCGGCGCCTGCCCAACGACGCGCTCCGCCTGCACAACGACTCCGAAATGGCGCGAACCGCCCGTGTCCCCACTGTCGCGACCGGCGATGTGCTGTATCACGCGCCGGGCCGTCACATTTTATGCGATGTGCTCACCTGCATCCGCGAGGGAAAGACCATCGACGAGATCGGCCACGCCCGCGACCGCGACGCCGATCGCCATCTGAAACCGCCCGAGGAAATGGCACGTCTCTTCGCCCGTTACCCCGGCGCCATCGAACGCACCATGGAAATCGCGGACCGCTGCCGCTTCTCCCTGAACGAACTTCGTTACCAATACCCGCACGAAGTCCGCGCCGAAAACATGACTGCGCAAGAAACATTAGAACAACGCACATGGCTGGGCGCAAAATCCCGCTACCCCCTGGGCTTGCCGGACGACGTGACACGGCAACTCCATCACGAACTCCGCCTCATCGGCGAACTCGATTACGCGCCTTATTTTCTGACCGTGGACGCCATCGTCCGCTTCGCCCGCTCCCGCCACATCCTGTGCCAGGGACGCGGTTCCGCCGCCAATTCGGCGGTTTGTTACGTTCTTGGCATCACCTCGATCGACCCGGCACGCAGTGGATTGTTGTTTGAACGTTTTGTCAGCGCGGAACGCAAGGAACCCCCGGATATCGACGTCGATTTCGAACACGAACGGCGCGAGGAAGTGATCCAATGGATTTTCGAGACCTATGGCCGCGACCGCGCCGCCCTGTGCGCCACCGTCATCCGCTATCGCGGCCGGGGCGCGGTGCGCGACGTCGGCAAAGCAATGGGCTTGCCGGAAGACGTGACCGGCGCTTTGTCCGCGCAAATTTCTCATTGGGGCAGCGACGGGTTGGACGACGAACGCGCCGCCGAACTCAATCTTAACCTGAACGACCGGCGCTTGCGTCTGACCATCGATCTGGCGAAAACCCTGATCGGTTTTCCCCGGCATTTGTCGCAACATCCCGGCGGGTTCGTGCTGACGGAAGACCGGCTCGACAGCCTGGTCCCCATCGAGCCGGCGGCGATGGTCAATCGACAGGTTATCGAGTGGGACAAGGACGATATCGACACGCTGCGGTTCATGAAGGTCGATGTTCTTGGCCTCGGCATGCTGGGATGCCTGCGCCGCGCCTTCGATCTTTTATCTAAACATAAAAACATAAAACTCGACCTCGCAGGAATCCCCCCCGAAGACCGGGCAACCTACGCCATGATCCAAAAAGCCGACACACTCGGCACCTTTCAAATCGAATCCCGCGCGCAAATGTCCATGCTGCCGCGCCTGAAACCGAAAACATTTTACGATCTGGTGATCCAGGTGGCGATCGTGCGGCCCGGCCCGATTCAGGGCGACATGGTGCATCCGTATCTACGCCGGCGCGAAGGTCTGGAGACCGTCGAATATCCCACGCCCGAACTCCGCCGCGTGCTGGAAAAAACACTCGGAATACCGCTGTTTCAGGAACAGGCAATGCGGATCGCCATTGTTTGCGCGGGCTTCACGCCGGGGGAAGCCGACCAGCTGCGACGCTCCATGGCGACGTTCAAACACACCGGCGGGGTCGCGAATTTCCGCGAGAAAATGATCTCGGGCATGATCGAGCGCGGTTACACCCGGGATTTCGCGGAACAAACGTTTTCGCGCATCGAGGGATTCGGAAGTTACGGGTTTCCGGAAAGCCACGCGGCGAGCCTCGCGCTGATCGCGTATGCCTCGGCCTGGTTGAAGCGGCATCATCCCGATGTGTTTTGTTGTGCTTTGCTGAACGCGCAGCCAATGGGATTTTACGCCCCCGCACAGATCGTCCGGGACGCGGAACAACATGGCGTGACGATCCGCCCGGTCTGCATCAATGCCTCGGTCTGGGATTGCACCATCGAAAACGGCGCCATCCGGCTCGGGTTCCGTATGGTCAAGGGGTTGCGCGCAGATCGCGCGGACGCGATTCTGGCGGCGCGGACCTCGCCATACCGGTCCATTCCGGACACGCACCGGCGCACGGGCATCCCCGTCGCGGCGCTGGAACGTCTGGCCGAGGCCGACACATTCCAGGTCTTCGGCGCGGACCGGCGCCAGGCGGTCTGGGCCATCCGCGGCCTGTCCAACACACGTCTGCCGCTGTTCGAACACGCCGATGCGAACGAACCCGCGACCGATCTGCCCGCGATGACACAAGGACGCGAGGTGGTAGAGGATTACCGTGCGGTGGGCCTCAGCCTGCGCGACCATCCCGTATCGTTCCTGCGCGCCACGCTGGACGATCGGCGCATCGTCCGCTGCGCCGATCTGGTGAAAAAGCGCGACGGCACGCGGTTGACGGTCGCCGGGATCGTGCTGGTCCGGCAACGGCCCGGCAGCGCCAAAGGCGTGCTGTTCGTGACGATCGAGGACGAAACCGGACATGCCAACCTGATCGTCTGGTCCTCTGTCTTCGATCGGCAACGCAAAACTTTATTGTCCGCGACAATGCTCGCCTGCCGGGGCAAGATGCAGAAGGAGGGCGAGGTCATTCACGTCGTCGCGGACGAAATCGAAGACATGTCCGGATTGTTACGAACCGTGGGGGATGAGACGCGGGGCGTGCGCGTGCCAACGCGGGACTTCCGATAATACCAACCGGCGGAACGCTTGACTCATCGCGACGTCCTCTCCGCGTCATGGCACGCCCCCGAGCGGGCCATCGGGAGCGGTGTGCCATCGCCAGAGTGGCGACGATAAACCGCGGAAAGCGCCTCCCTTCCGATCGCCGTGCCGCCCCCGATGGTCGGGTCGAGCCGAACCATGACGTGGTGGAGAGGCCGTGCCGAGAGTCAAACGTTCTGCGGGTTGGTATAAGACGGACCCGAAGCTTGTTGACCTGGCCGGTGCGCGAAGTTCCGGCCGATCGCCGGGCCGGCGGCCGTTTTTGCAATGGAACGGCTCGATCGCACAAAAGACCGGTTGAGAAAGTCCTTTTTGGCGAAAAATTGATCGGTGAAATCAATAATCCGGACGCTTCGAAACCGGCTTTCACAACAGATCCCAACAAAAACCATCCACGAACGCAGATCGTTCCTCTGGCGTCCTGGACACGAAACGGCCGGAACCGGGACGCGCCGGATCGCGCGGATATCTTGCTCACACCGCCGCTGCGGCTGCGTACTGCGCCAGCACCTCATCCGGCGGTCCATCGGCGCGGATACAGCCTTTTTCCAACCACAGCACCCGCGAGCACCAGCGCCGGATCGTTGCATTGTCGTGCGTCGACAGGACCAAAATATCGGCGGACAGCACCATGTCCTCCACCCGCTGGCGCGCTTTTTCCAGGAACGCCGCGTCGCCCGCCAGGAACCATTCGTCCATCAGCAAGATGCGCGGCCGGATCGCGGTTGCCAAGGCAAAGCCCAGCCGCACCATCATGCCGGCGGAGTAAATACGGATGGGCAGGTCGATGAAATCCGACAATTCCGCGAAGGCGACGACCTCTTCCTCCAACCGCGCCAGCATCGGGCGCGACAGACCGGCGTACAGCCCGCGCTGCACGATATTTTCCCGGCCTGTCAGTTGGTGGTTCATACCCAAGGTGGGATCGAGGAGGGCGTTGAGGCTGCCCTGGAGGCGGACGCTGCCTTTCACCGGCTCGTAAATCCCGGCGAGGACGCGCAGCAATGTGGTCTTTCCCGCGCCATTGGATCCGACCAGGCCAAGACGTTCGCCGCCGCGGACGCTGAAATCGATGTCGCTGAGGGCGCGGACGACGACCCGATGGCGCTGGTCTTCGGCAAGACGGCCCGAGGCGGCGGCGAACAGCAGTTTCTTCAGGCTGCGGGTGTTGCCGTGGTAGAGCGGAAACAGGACGGACACGTCCTTAACCTCGATGGAGGCATTTTGGTCCATGCCTCAGATCCAGAACGCGATGCGGCCGCGGGCGCGGACGAAGAAAACCCACGCGGCGGCGCAGAGCGCCAGGCTGTATGCCACGGCGCCGGCCCAGACGGACAGGGGCGCGGCCTGGCCCAGAAGCGGGGCGCGGACGATTTCCAGGACGTCGAAAAACGGGTTGAGCCACAACCAATTGGCCGCCGCGCCAAGCTGTTCCGGTTTCCAGATGACCGGGGTCAGAAAGAACGCGATCTGCATGACGCTGGCAACGATCGGCGGAATGTCGCGGAACCGCGCGCAGACTCCGCCCAGAAGCAGGGCCAGGGCCAGGGCGTCGGCGATCCACAGCGGCAACGCGGGCAGCACCGCCAGCGCGTGCGCGCCCGGCCAGACCCCCAAAACCGCGAACGCGGCCGCGACCACGACGGTGTTGTGTCCCAGCACGAGGACGTTCCGCACCAGGACCCGCGTCGCGAACAAAAAGAACGGCATGCGGACGGACCGGATCACCGATTCCGCGTCGGTGAACACTGTGCATGCCTCGCCCACCAGCG
The DNA here is from genome assembly GCA_043782125.1 of Acetobacteraceae bacterium. GTDB lineage: Bacteria > Pseudomonadota > Alphaproteobacteria > Acetobacterales > Acetobacteraceae > Rhodopila. The sequence goes on from JAYWAX010000043.1 coordinate 18,659, forward strand.
TCGCCAGAAACGTCCAGAGCACCTGCGACAGAGCGAGGTACGGCAGGTACTCGCGTAATTCCATATGGAAAAGTGTGGAATAAAGCACGCCCAGGGAAACGACCATCGCGCCGGTGGAGATGGTCAACCAGAACGGACCCAGGACCGACCCGCGGTAGCGGAGGCGGATGTCCATCCAGCCCAGAGACCAGGCGAGACGCCAAAGCCGCAGCCCGTCGCGGATATCCGCCGCCGCGAACCGGGTCCGGGCGTCCCGGGACATGCCCGCGGCGAACTCCTGAACGTCCGGCCGTTCGATTTCCGTGCCTTGTGTCGTCATGCCCGGCGGCCAGTACTCCATCGCCCCCCCGCCGGGCAACCCAAACCCCGCGCCGCAACACGATTTGCACCTGGCCGTCAATCGTGTTCCACTGCCTTTGCTGAATACACGGCTGCGTTGCGCTTGCCATTGAGACCGCTACCGGCTAGTGGTTCAGCCCAGGTTGCTCACCGTCGCATTCGTGAGACGGAGAGACGCGGCACGATGCGCCGCTGGCCGTGCAAACGGGCCCTTTGGCCAGCCCATGTGAGGGAGTTCGTAGCGGATGATACGACCGCATTGGCGTAACGCCATGTTTACCGCGTTTTCGGGCGCTGTCGGCCTCGCGATTCTGGCGGGATGTGCCACGCGTCCAAACGGCGTCAGCGCCGGCGACGAAGCCGCCCGCTATCTGCAAAACGCCCGTGGCCGCTACGTGATTCCCGGCTCGGCCGGCGATCCGTGGGGCCCGTACA
>JAYWAX010000044.1:0-7217 GCA_043782125.1 Acetobacteraceae bacterium
CTTCGGCGGCATCGGATCGTCGCGCGAGTCCATGTTCGCCACCTTGGCCGAACCCGCGACGATCATGATCGTCTTCTGCGTCGCCCTGATCGCGGGCTCGACGCAGCTCTCGACGATCGCCGATCACATGGCCACCGGCCAGACCGGGTTGCGCGTGTCTCTGGCCTTGGCGCTGATCGCCCTCATCATCGTGGCGCTGGCCGAAAACGCCCGCATCCCCGTCGACAATCCCGCGACGCACCTGGAACTGACGATGGTGCATGAAGCCATGGTGCTGGAGTATTCCGGCCGCCATCTGGCGATGATCGACCTCGCCGCATTCCTGAAACTCCTGCTTTACGTGTCGCTGATCGGCTGCATGTTCTTCCCATTCGGCATCGCCCGCACCGGCGCGGGACCGGCCGCCTACCTCATCGGCTTGCCCCTCTATTTCGGCAAACTCGCCCTGGGCGGCATCCTTCTGGGCGTGTTCGAAACCTCGATCGCCAAAATGCGAGTCTTCCGCGTCCCCAACTTCCTCGGCGCCGCCTTCATGCTCAGCCTGTTGGGCGTGCTGCTGCTGTTCGTTTCGCGGGGGATGTGATGCAAAACATATCCTTCGATATCTCCCACATGCTCGCGGGATTTCTGGTTCTGCTGAGCTTCCTGATGCTGTATCAGGTCCGCCTGCCGCCGCTGCTGAACGTCCTTGGCGCGCACGCTTTGGTCTTGTCGCTGTCGGTCGCCTGGCAGGCTTACACCCAGGACGCGCCGCATCTTTATATCACCGCCGCGATCGCCCTGGTCTTCAAGGCCATCCTGGTCCCCATCGTGCTGCGGCGCATGGTCGTGCGCATGGGCATCCACCGGGAGATCGAGACGGTCGTCGGCGCCGGCCTCACCATGCTCGCCGCCATGGCCCTCGTTGCGCTGTCGCTGGAGGTCATGTTGCCGCTGACCGCCACGGCGGAACCCGTGGTCCGCGAAGACATCGCCCTCGCGCTGTCGGTGGTGCTGATCGGCCTGCTGATGATGGTCACGCGCCGCAACGCGGTCAGCCAGGTCGTCGGCTTCATGTCGCTGGAAAACGGCATCAACCTTGCCGCCACCGGCGCGCGCGGCATGCCGCTGGTCGTGGAGATCAGCGTCGCCTTCTCGGTTCTGATCGCCTTTATCGTGATCGGCGTATTTCTGTTCCGTATCCGCGAACGCTTCGACACGATCGATGTCGGCGACCTGCACATGTTCCGCGGAGGACGCGAATGAACCCCGCGGCCTGGATCCTTTTGGCGGCCGGGATCGACCCGCTTGTGGCGGTCGTGCTCATCCCGCTGGCTGCGGCCGCCGTGCTGGCGTTACTGCCGGGCTACCGGCTGTCCGCCGGTCTGAATATCGCAGCCTGCTTCGCGGCGCTGATCTGCGCGGCCGCGATGCTCACCGCCCGCCCGCCGCCACGCGCCTATCTGTTCGCCGACGACTTCAACATTGTCTTCATTCTGCTGAATACCTTCGTCGCCTTCACGACCAGCGTCTTCAGCGCCAGCTACATCGCGCATGAGGTCGAGACCGGACGTCTGACCGCCTGGCATCTGCGTTTTTACCACGCGATGTTCCAACTGATGATGTTCGGCATGAACCTCGCTTTGGCCGCCAACAACATCGGCCTGATGTGGGTGGCGGTGGAACTGGCGACACTCGCCACCGTACTGATGGTCGGCCTTTACCGCACGCACCAGGCGCTGGAAGCCGCCTGGAAATACTTCATTCTGGGCTCCGTCGGCATCGCGCTCGCGCTGTTCGGGACAATCCTGGTCTACCTCGCGGCGCGTCCGATTGTGGGCGAGGGGTTGGACGCGATGGTCTGGACGACGCTGGTTTTCCGCGCCCCCGGCCTGGACCCGTCGCTGCTGAATATCGCGTTCGTGTTTCTGCTGTTGGGATACGGCACCAAGGTCGGGCTGGCGCCGCTGCACGCTTGGTTGCCGGACGCCCACGCGGAAGGGCCGACGCCGATTTCCGCCGTGCTGTCGGGCCTGTTGTTGAATGTCGCGCTTTACGCGCTGCTGCGGTTCAAAATCCTGCTGGCCGCCAATCCCGGCGCGCTGCCGCCCGGCCCCTTGTTCATCGGTCTCGGGTTGCTATCGCTGATTTTCGCCGCGTTCATGCTGTACCGGCGCCGCGACATCAAACGCATGTTCGCCTATTCCTCCATCGAACACATGGGCATTATCGTCTTCGCCTTCGGCATGGGCGGTCCCCTGGGCAATTTCGCCGGGCTGCTGCAAATGACCATGCACAGCCTGACCAAATCCGCGATCTTCTTCACCGTCGGTCATATCGCGCAGGTCAAGGGAACGCAGCGCATGGCCGACATGGGCGGGCTCACGACATCACATCCCGTCCTTGGCTGGCTGTTGATCGCCGGCGTGGCCGCGATCGCCGGTCTGCCGCCGTTCGGGATCTTCACCAGCGAGTTCCTGATCGCGACCACGACCTTCGCCCGCGCGCCCTGGCTCGCCATCCTGTTCGTACTGGGCGTTCTGCTCGCCTTCGGCGGGCTACTGGCACGCATCGCCGACGTGGCGTTTGGCGAGGTCAAGGGGCCGGTGGCGCCAGCGCGCGCCTCCTATCTGCCGATCCTGGCGCATCTCGCCTTGGTCCTCGCCGCCGGTATCTGGCTGCCGCCACCTTTGGCCGCCTGGTTCCAACACGTCGCGGCGATGCTGAGATGAGCGTCCTCGCCGCACTTTTGACCCGGGGCCGGGCGGCCGCGGGACATCGGCCGTTTCCGCGGGTTCAGGTGACGGAGACCGCCTGGCGCGCGGCCATCGCCCATTTGGCGGCGGGCGAGCTGACCCTGCTCAGCGTCTGGGGCGACGCGCACCAGGTCCATATGGCGCTGCTGGAGGAACCGGATCGCGGCATCGCCGTCCTGACCCTGCCATGTCCGGACGGCACATATCCCGCCATCGGCGAATTCCATCCGCCCGCCATCCGCCTGGAACGCGCCATCCGCGACCTGTTTGGCTACGAGCCGCTTGGCCTGCCCGACCCCAGAGCCTGGCTGGATCATCGCGACGGCGCGAACTACCCCTTTCTGCCGGTAAACGGCGAAGGCCTGCATCGCATTCCCGTCGGCCCGGTACATGCGGGCATCATCGAGCCGGGCCATTTCCGCTTCACCTGCGACGGCGAAACCATCGTGCGGCTGGAACAGCGACTCGGCTATACCCATAAGGGCGTCGATGCGCTGTTCATGAACGCGCCTTTGGACCGCGCCGCGCGGCTGGCGTGCCGGATATCCGGCGACAGCACGGTGGCCTACGGACTCGGCTTTGCCCGCGCGGTCGAAGCGGCGCTTGATGTGACCCCGCCAGCCCGCGCCATCTGGTTGCGAGCGTTGATGGCGGAATTGGAACGCATCGCCAACCATCTCGGCGATTTCGGCGCGATCTGTAACGACGCGTCCTTTGCGATCGTGCTGGCCCATTGCGCGGTGCTGCGCGAACGCGTGCTGCGCGCGGCGGACGCCGCGTTCGGGCACCGGTCGATGATGGACCGGATCGTTCCCGGCGGCGTCGTGGCGGACCTGACGGCAGAGAACCGCGCCGCCATCGCCGCGCTGGCCGCCGATATCCGCGAAAAATTCGCCGAGCTGACCGCATTGTACGACCGCACCGCCTCGTTACAAGACCGGACCATCACCACCGGTATTCTGCAACCCGCGCTGGCGAAACAATTCGGCGCGGGCGGTCCTGTCGGGCGCGCATCCGGCCGGGCGTTCGATAGTCGAAAATATCCGGGCTACGCGCCCTACGATACCCTGAACTTCGAAATCCCGGTGTTAAACGAAGGCGATGTCAACGCCCGCGTCTGGATCAGAGCGAAGGAAATCGAGCAAAGCCTGAATCTGATCGAGCAAATTTTTCGGCATCTGCCCGAAGGCGCCACCCGCGTGCCCATTCCCGCCGGCTCCGGCGAGGCCATGTCCCTGACCGAAGCCTTCCGCGGCGATGTGCTGGTCTGGCTGCGGATCGAATCCGGTCTGATCGGACGTTGCCACGTCCGCGATGCCTCCTGGTTCCAATGGCCGCTGCTGGAAGCGGTCATCGAAGGCAACATCGTCGCGGATTTTCCGCTGTGCAATAAAAGTTTCAACTGTTCCTATTCCGGACACGACCTGTGAGGCCGGCATGCTGAGATTTCTGCGCGAAGGTTTACGCCGCCCCTTGACCGGCGTCCGCCCGCCGGCCGATCCGGAATTCGCCGCCCTCGCCGCCCAACTGAACACCGCAGCCCAGAAGCGACTGGGCCACAGCCTCGCCATCCGCCAGGTAGACGCCGGATCGTGTAACGGGTGCGAGCTGGAAATCCACGCGCTTAACAACGCGTTTTACGATATCGAGCGGTTCGGCATCCATTTCGTGGCGTCCCCGCGCCATGCCGACGTGCTGCTGGTCACGGGACCGGTCACACGGAACATGCGGCAGGCGCTGGAACGGACCTGGCTCGCGACGCCGGACCCGAAATGGGTCGTCGCGGTGGGGGATTGCGGCGCCAATGGGGGCGTGTTCGCGGGGAGTCCGGCGATCGTGGGCGGGGTCTCGGCGGTGGTGCCGGTGGATATTGTTATTTCCGGCTGCCCGCCTTCGCCCACGAAGTTACTCGCGGGATTGCTGTCGTTGTTCGCAGATCAGGCGGCGACGTCCACCGCCACCAACTCCACCGCCTGATCGGCGGCGATCGAGACCTCTGTCTCATCCCCGATCGCCACGCCATCGCGCGCGTTCGCCACAATCCCGTTCACCGTGACGGACCCATTCACGGGCACCAGATACAGACGCCGCCCCTCGGCGATCGGCAAACGGATCGTCTCGCCCGCGCGCAACGTTCCGGCGAACACCGCCGCATCGGCGTTCAACCGCAAGGCGCCACTGTCCACATCCTGCGCCCGCCCGCTGGCGAACACAGCCAAGCCGTTGCCTTCCTTTGGAAAGCGCCGCGCGGCCCAACCGGGCTCGGCACCGTACTTGTCGGGCCGGATCCAAATCTGAAACAGCCGTGTCGCCGTGGTTTCTTTATTGTATTCGGCGTGCGTGATCCCGGTGCCCGCGTGCATCACCTGGACATCCCCGGCCTCGGTCCGCCCTTCGTTGCCCAGATTGTCCCGATGCGTGATGGCCCCTTCGCGCACATAAGTAACAATTTCCATGTCGCGGTGCGGATGCGGATCGAACCCGGTCCCGGGCGCGATTTCGTCGTCGTTCCACACCATCAACCGGCCAAACCCCGTCCGCGCGGGATCGCGATAATTCCCGAAATTGAAATGATGCCGCGCGTTCAGCCACTCATTCCGGAACCGGCCCATGCGGCCGAACGGACGGACTTCGATCATCGTGTCATCATCACCGGGATGGCTGAATTCTCCAGCACATGCCGGGTCACGCCGCCCAATATCAACTGCCGCAACCGGGAATGCGAGTAAGCCCCCATCGACAGCAGATCGCATCCGAATTGCCGCGCCGCTTCCATCAGACCGGCGCCGACCGAGTTCCGGATCGACGGGAACATCACGATATCCGCATCGATCCCGTGCAGCGCCAGATACGCCGCGAGTTCCGGCGCGGCAGGACCGCGCCGCTGATAACCCTCGGCCGAGAGAATGCGCACACCCGCGGCCTGTTTCATCCAGGGAATCGCCGCCAGCGCGGATTCCGCCGATTCCGCGGTGCCGTTCCACGCCAGGCACACTTTCGTCCCGATCGTTTCGATCGGTTTTTGCGGCGCGATCAGCACCGGCCGTCCCGAATCGAACAGCACCGCGTGCAACGCGTCGGACGAAGATACGTCCTCGCCCGAATCTGGATGCGGCACGACCGTCAGATCCGCCAGGCGCGCCTGCTGGGCCACGATATCTTCCTCGCGGCCCGTCACTGCGGCGAAGCTGGCGGTGGCGTGATCCAGGCCGGGATGCGCTTCCCGCACCACGACGTTCTGACGCGCGACAAACCGTTCGAACATCGAACGCACGGCATGCGCGCGGTCGCTGCTTTCCTTCTCCGTCGCGCTCATCATTTCCTCGATCATCGCGCCCGACAGGCCCTCCCCCGCCAGCGGCGCCACGTCGCGGCTGTCCACGCGGACATGCAGCGCGGTGACATGGGCTTTCCAGATGTTGGCGATCGTCAGCGCCGTCGTAAGCGCCGCTTCCCCGGCGGCGGTTCCGGTCAATGGCAGTAATATTTTACGGATGGCCATGGTCTGGTCCCTTTCCTGGTCGTCCATCGCGGCATTCAACTCTGCGTTGTTCCGCGAGAAATGCAAGCCTGCAATGCGCTTGCCTCAGGACACGATATAGGGAGCCAAAATCGTCTTCGCCAGAGCCAGCGCCACCACAGACTCCGATGCGTCGATTGCGTGCCACGCGCCCGGGCCAGGATCGTTTTTCGCGGCCGCACGCAGCACCGCGACAGTGGCATCCGACGCATCCCCCTGCCTCGCTGCCACCCGGCGTTCCAACGCCTCCCCGGGCGCCATTAACCACAATCCGACGAAGGGCACGCCGTTCCCGGTGGCGGCGCGTTCAACCCTGTCGCGGTGCTCGGGAGTCATGAACATCGCGTCCGCGATCACAGCCTGGCCGGCCTGGACGGCGGCCGCCGTGTCCCGAAACAGCGCGTCGAACACCGCGACGCTTTTCGCCGGCGTATAGGCGCTTGCGGGCAGCCGCTGTTCCGGCGCCAGCCCGTGCTGGCGTTTCCGTATCTCATCGCTGCGAAGAATCAACGCCCCGGGCGCCCGGCCCAAAAGCGGCGCCAAAGCGCGGGCGAGCGTGGACTTTCCGCTGCCGGGCAGGCCGCCCACGGCGACGCAAACCGGCGCGCGCGGCGCCAGATACAAAGCGGCGGCATTCAGATAGTCCGGCGCCACGCCGCCACGCCCCAGCGGTCCTTCGGTATGCGCATGGGCGCGGATCGCCGCCCGCATCGACAGAAATTCCGGCAGGCCGCCCACCAGACCGGTGTCGCCGGTCCGCGCGACATAGCGGTTCAGGACCCGGTTCGCCGCAGCGCGATCCTGCCGCTGGTCCAAATCCATCAACAGGAAGGCCAGGTCATAGGACAAATCCGTCGTCGCCAACGCTTCGTCGAATTCCAGCGCGTCGAACAGCACCGGACGCCCTTGCCACAGGCACAGATTGCCCAGATGCAGATCGCCATGGCAGCGCCGGACGAAGC
>JAYWAX010000045.1:0-2598 GCA_043782125.1 Acetobacteraceae bacterium
GTTCCCGCACTTCGATGACATTCATGCGATCAGGGTTAGACGATTTTCAGTCTGGCTGGAACGGGGCCTCGTTTCCGGGAGAAGGGCGGGCGCGGGAGAAGGGCGGGCGCGGGAGAGAGGCGGACGCGGGAGAACAAACAGAGGAAACCCCCTTAACGAAATCTTCAGCTTTTCGTCCGATACCGTAACCCTGACCGATCGGGGGCGGGGTGCCATGCTCTTCCTGCAATTGCTTCTGGTGTGCGGCGTCACCGCGCCCTTCGTGCTCGCCGTCTGGGCCGCTTTCATGCATCGTCACCTGATGCCTCTCGGCCCCTCAACGATATGCGCGCCGCCGGACGTCATGCCACATGACGACGGCGACGCCAGGACATCTCCCGCCCTTCCCACGCGCTTCGCGTCGGAATCCCTGGAACTGGCGCCGCTGGCGAAGACCGTGGTGGCGCGGGTGGAACCCGTGGCGCGCGAACATTTCGTCCGCATCTCCCTCGCCATTCCCCCGGGACTGACACTGCGCGCGGATTCCAGGATCCTGGGGACGGCGTTGCGCGAAACCTTGCTGACCGCGATACAGGCCGCGACCGGCGGTCAGGTTCTGATCTCGGCGCGCGTACTGGGCACGCAGCTTCATGTCCACGTGACCGACGACGGCGCGGACGCACGGCAGGCGATGCGGGAAAGCCTCGCGCGGGAAACGGGCGGGCGGATCGCCTTGTGCGGTGGATCGATCCTGGTCGAGGCCCGTCCCGGTCACGGGACCACGGTCACCCTGCGTCTTCCCCTGCCCGGCCAGGACGCCTCTCCCGAAACCGCGCCGTTCCTGGAAGAACACACACGGGATGCGATGCTGACGGATTGAAGGGACACTTTCTGTTTGTCAGGCCCCCTCTGTTTGTAAGGTAGTGGCGACGGTGCATACTGGCGGCGGGAATACGGAGCGGGAGCCAGACATGCCTGTCGAGAAGCAGCCCTATCGAGACGCGATGGCCCGGTTGGGGGCGGCGGTGAACGTGATCACGACCGATGGACCGGGCGGACGGTACGGTTTCACCGCCTCGGCGGTGACATCGGTCACGGATACGCCGCCCACCCTGATCGTTTGCGCCAATCGCGGCAACGACTCGTACCCCGCCTTCATGAAAAACAAGGTATTGTGCGTCAATACGCTGACACCCGCGCAGGAGGCATTGTCGCCGATTTTCGCCGGCATGACCACGCATTCGGATGAGGCGCGGTTCCACGATCATACATGGCATACAATGGAGACCGGCTCTCCCGTGCTCGATGAGGCCTTGGTGGCCTTTGATTGCCGGGTCACGGATATCGTTACCTCCGGCACGCACGATGTCTTTTTTTGCACGGTGGAAGCGGTGCGCATCGGTTCCGCGAAGGAAGGCCTCATTTACTACGGACGCGGTTACCACACTGTAACCATTAAGAATTAAGGTGAGGGACGGCGAGGTTCGGGAAACAGAACCTCGCCGTCCCGCGAACAAATTCAAGCGGCATGATGCTTTTATTCACTGAAAATTCAGCAAGAAAAAGATTGCCAAGCTTTAATGCCACAGAGGCATTCCAAAATGGCAGAAGGCCGCATCCCGGAAAACCCCACGGAGTACTCAACGCATGGCCAACCCCCTCGCGCCGACCAGTCTCGCCACGTCATCGGCGAACGCGGTTCAGTACGAAGGAAACAGCGGAACCGCACCGCACACGCTCACGGTCATCCGTTCGGGCAATGCGACCACCACCGCGCGGGTCAACTGGGACATCAGCGGGTTTGACGCGAATGGTACTCTCCTCGCGGACTACGCGGGAGATGTCCTGCCCTATGGCACCCTTACCTTCGTGTTCGGACAAACCACCCAGACCGTCGCGCTGAGCATCAGCGGAACGGACCTGGAGACGCTGAACACCGCTTTTCCCCTGTCATCGTCGGCAACGACGGTTGTCAACCTGAAAACCGGGATCACCTCCAACGCCGCCGCCGACGTGCTGCTGTCGATCGCCCCGACCAACGCCAGCCAAGCGGAGGGTCCGGTGGGGGGCACGACGCCCTTCACCGTCACCGTGACGCGCTCGGGCAACACCGCCACGGCGTTCAACCTCGGCTGGGTCGTGGTGGGCAGCGGCGCCAACCCCGCCAGCGCGGCGGACTTCGCGGGCGGCGCGCTGCCCACGGGCAGCGTCAGCTTCGCCGCCGGGCAGACCAGCCAGGTGATCACCGTCAACGTCACCGGCGACACGGTCGCGGAGCCGACGGAAAACTTCATGATCTGGCTGCTGCCGCCGGCCACCGGCGTCACCGTCCTCGCCGGCGCCGCCGTTGGCACGATCTACGACACCCCCTACGTGCCCCCGCCCCCCGCCTCCCTGTCGATCGCGGCGGCCAACGCCAGCCAGCCGGAGGGCGCGGCGGGCGTGACCACGCCCTACACCTTCACCGTCACGCGCTCGGGCAACACCGCCATCGCCGCCAGCGCCACCTGGTCGGTCGCCGGCACGGGGGCCAGCCCCGCCGACACCTCGGACTTCGCGGGCGGCGTGCTGCCCTCGGGCACCGTCGGCTTCGCCGCCGGCCAGACCAGCCAGGTGATC
>JAYWAX010000046.1:0-7201 GCA_043782125.1 Acetobacteraceae bacterium
CGTGGATGGTCCGCCTTCGCGGACCATGACGGGATCGTTTTGACCGATTGACTCGTTAATCTTTGGGCGTCGCCTTAGAGAGTCACGAGGCCATGACGCCAAGGCCCCCCGGTGCCGATTATTCGGCCGCGCGCTTCCGGGACTCGTCTGCGAACGCCGGCATCACCTCGCGGGCGAACCGGCGCAGGTTTTCGCGGGATGTGCCACCGCCATTTAGTAGAATGTATTCGACGCCCTGGTCGCGCAGGCGCTGGATTTTCTGGATGATCCGATCGGGCGTGCCGAACAGGGTCGCTTCCTCGTTGGCTTCCTTCGTATCGGAGAAGGCCATGATGCTGGCGGTGTTGTTCTTGTCCGGCCGCTGGCTGATATCGTGCAGGCGCTTCTGCGCGACCATGCGCCGTTCCAGCGCCGCGTCCTTTTCCGCGTCCGAGTCGGCCACGAAAAACGCGCGCGCGACGCCGACTTTATGCGGATGGAACGCAAACCCATTGGCGATCGTCGCGTCGCGAAAGATGTTGAAACGCCGGATGGTCTCGTCGATCGACGCGAATTGATCCAGCAACAGATGATGCCCGCGCGCCGCGACCCGCTTGATCGAGTCCGGGTGACCCGCGCCCTGCCAGAACGGCGGATGCGGGCGTTGCACCGTCGGCGGCTCGACCACGATGTCGTCATACGACCAGAATTTACCGCGGTAATCGAAACGCTCGTCGGAGGTCCAGGACTTCGTGATGATGTCGATCGATTCCTCGAACCGCGCCTGACCTTCCTCCATCGGAATCCGGAAACCTTCGTATTCGTTGTGCCGGTAGCCCTTGCCGACGCCAAAATCCAGGCGCCCGCCCGACAGCAGATCGACCGTCGCGGCCTGTTCCGCCAGCAACACCGGATTGTGCCACGGCAGCACCAGCACCGCCGTGCCAAGCCGGATGGTGGAGGTCTTCGCGCCAATCCACGTCAGAAGATTGAGCGTCGCAGAGACCTGGCCGAACCCGGTGAAATGATGCTCGACGATGAAGCAACTTTCGTAACCGAGGGACTCCGCCTCGATCACGTAATCGATATAATCCCGGAAGCCCGCCGAGCTATCGACATCGGGATTGTTGGAACGTTGCGCCGTGGCGGCGCCGAACAAGCCGAATTTCATGGGGCGACTCTCGGTCAGGTGGTTGGCGATTGCGCGAAGTGTGCTTAAACCAAGCCGATAACATGTTCGGCCAGATCGGGCCAATATCCGGGGGGTGAAATAGCCCGCCGGGACATACCCGCCGGGAAACACCGGGACCGACAGGAGGACGCGGCGAACGTGAGCGAACAAGGAGGATGGGCGCAAAGACGGCTGCCCGCGGCAGGAGTCGCCGCCGGTGTCTTACTGATTGCGGGCCCGTTCCTGGCCACCGCCGTCAGAAGCCTGCTGGTCTGGCGCGATGACTCGGCACATTTGTCTTTGGGCAATTTCGTCAATCTGTTCGGCGATCCGCGCTTCCTCAGCGCCGCCACCAACACCCTCATCGGCGGTATCTGCACCACCTTCTTCAGCCTGGTACTGGGCTTCAGTCTCGCCTTCCTGGTCTGCCGCACCGATATGCCCGGACGAAAATGGCTGGAAACGGCCAACCTGGTGCCGTTCTTCCTGTCGCCCTATGTCGGCGCCATCTCCTGGATCTATTTGCTGGCGCCGCATGGCGGGCTGCTGCCCACCCTGCTGCGCACCCATTACGGCCTTTCGCTGGAGTGGCTGAATATCTACAGCGTGCCCGGCGTGATCTTCGTCCTGACCCTGTTCTATACCCCCTATGTCTACTTGTTCGTCACCCCGCCGCTGCGCGAAATGGACGCCTCGTTCGAAGACGCGGCCCGGGTCCACGGCGCCTCCTTCTGGTACACTACCCGCCACATCACCCTGCCTTTGGTCATGCCCGCGATGCTGTCGGCCGGGCTTATCGTCTTCGTGACCAGCGCCGGGTTGTTCGACGTGCCGCTGGCCCTGGCCGCGCCGCGCGGCATTCGTTTCATGCCGACCGAGATTTTCGCGATGGTGCAATACCCCTCCGATCTCGGCAAAGCCGCCGCCTTCGGCATGGTGGTTCTGGCGGTGACGGTGCTGCTGACGCTGTGGCAGAGGAAGTTCCTCGCAGGCCGCCGCTTCGACACCATCACCGGCAAAGGCTACCGCCCGCGCACGATCCGGCTGCGCCTGCCCGCGAAAATCGCCGCCCTGACCCTGGAGACAATCTATGTCGGCGGCGGAGTCGTGCTGCCCACGATCGTGCTGCTGATGGTCTCATTTTCCAAGCTCTGGACCGGACGCTTTCTGTGGCGGACGGCGACCACGGCGAATTACGACTACATCCTCACGAAATACGACCTGACGCGCACCGCCATCGGCAACAGCCTGTTCCTGGCGGTCGCGGGGGCCACGATCGGCGTCGCGCTGGCGGTGCTGCAGGGCTATTATCTGACCCGCGGCAACCCCAAATATCGCGCGCTGATGGAAACATTGCTGTCCCTGCCTTTGGGCATTCCCGGGATCATTCTGGGCCTCGGTTTTTTGATCATGGCGCTGCACACACCGCTTTACAGCACGCTCAGCATCATCCTCATCGCCTATATCGCCCGCTTCCAACCCTTCGCCACCCGCAACGTCACCGCCATGTTCATGGCGATCAACCCAGAGCTGGAACAAAGCGCCCGCGCATCCGGCGCCACCTGGAAACAGACGATGCGCCATATCGTCCTGCCTTTGTTGAAACCCTCTTTGATCGCCTCCTGGCTGATGCTGTTCGTCATCTTCATCCGCGAACTGGGCGCGACCATCCTGCTGTACGCGCAGGGCACCGAGACCATCAGCGTCGCCATGGTCGTTCTCAGCGAACGCAGCTCGGGCTATGTCGCCGCCCTGGCCGTGGTGCAACTGGTCATGCTGCTGGCCGCCTTCGTCGTCTTCCAGATCACCCGCTCTCCGATATCCCAAAGGTCAGTATGAACAGGCGTCTTTATGAAAAATCGGGCTTTATGAAAAAGCGGGATTTATGAGTTCCGTGCGCGTCCAGGGCCTGACCAAACGTTTCGGTAGCCATGCCGCAGTGTTCGAGGTCTCGTTCGACGTCCCAACCGGTGGCACCATCGCCCTGCTGGGGCCAAGCGGTTGCGGGAAGACAACAATCCTGCGCTGCCTCGCCGGACTGGAAACGCCGGATTTCGGCGTGATCGAAATCGACGGCGCGCCCGTCTTCGATCTTGAAAAAAAGATCGACCTCGCCCCCGAACGCCGCGGCCTTGGCATCGTCTTCCAATCCTACGCCGTCTGGCCGCACATGACCGTCGTCGAAAATGTCGCCTTTCCGCTGAAGGTTCGCGGCATGGGCGCCGCCGAACGCCGGGAACGCGCCGCGAAAATGCTCGATCTGGTCGGGCTGAAAGGTTTCGAGGACCGGTCCGCGACGCTCGTTTCCGGCGGCCAGCAGCAACGCATCGCCCTCGCCCGCGCGCTGATTCATGAACCCCGGCTGGTGCTGTTCGACGAGGCGCTGTCGAACCTCGACACCCGTCTGCGCCAGCAAATGCGCATGGAACTCCGCATCCTCCAGGAGCGTCTGGGCTTTACCGCCGTTTACGTCACCCACGATCAGGCCGAAGCCTTCGGGCTCGCCGATACCGTGATCCTGATGAACAACGGCGCGATTGAAACGACCGGACCGGCGCGGCAGGTGTTCCTGCATCCGCGCAGCGCCTTCGCCGCGCGGTTCTTCGGCATGAACGTGCTGGAGGGACGATTGCTGGAAACGCAGTCGGACCCGCGCTATTTGGAAGTGGAACTCAGCCCGCGCCTGGTGGTCCGCGGCGTCGCGGCGCCGGAACAGGACCTGCAACCGAACGGGCGCGTGCTCGCCTGCATCCGTAAGGACGCGGTGCGCGTCTACCGCCCCGAACGCCCGGAAGACGCGACCGGCGTCATCGTCGCGGCTTCGTTCCTTGGCGCCGAGGAAGAATATTTGGTCGAGGTCGCGGGCGTGCAAATCCAGACGATCGGACCGGCGTCAGGCCTGGAAAAGGGCGAGCCCGTGTGCGTGGCGATGGTCGCGGACGAATGGGTGTTCTTGCGCTGATCGCGGGTTTTCCGGCGGCAAACGCGGCCGGTCCCGCCTTCGCGTCACCGGCTTCGCTTTCTCCCCATCGGTCTCGCCTTTGCGCCACCGAACCCGCATTCGCACCACCGGTCTGCGTTCGCCCTCCGGCTGGCCTCCGCTCCACCGGTTGGCCTCCGCTCCACCGGCTGGCCTCCGCCTCGCAGGCTCGCCTCCGCTCCACCGGCCCGCCGCCACCCCAGGGACCAGCCGTGCGGCCGTCAGTCCGACGACCGGCTTGGCCCCACCAACGTCGCGCCACCGTCCACACCCAGGATCTGGCCGGTGATGAAGCGCGCCTGGTCCGACAGCAAAAAGCGCACGGCCATGCCGATGTCCCAGCCATTGCCCTCGCGCCCCATCACGGACGCGCGGCGGCGAATATCGCGCGCCTGGTCCGTCATGCCCTTGGCGTAAACCATCGGCGTGTAGACAGGCCCGGGATAGACGCAATTCACGCGTATGCCGTCCGGACCGTGATCGACGGCCATCGCCTGCGTAAGAGCCATCACCGCGCCCTTCGACACGCTGTAAGCCGTCAGGCCGCGCGGGCGGAGCGCCGAAATGGAAGAGATGTTAACGATCGCGCCCCCGCCGGCGGTGCGGATCATCGCGGGGATCGCGTGCTTGCATGTCAGGAACATCGTGTCGACGTTGACCCGCATGATGCGCGACCATTGTTCCTCGGTTTCTTCGACAACATTGCCCCGCCCGCCGATGCCGACATTGTTGTCGAGGCTGTCCAGACGGCCCCAGCGCGACACCGCGTCCGCCACCATCGCCGCGCACTGGGCCGACACCGTTACATCGTAGGACACGGCGGCGCCGGTCCCGCCCTCCTGTTCGATCATCGCCACGGTGCGTTCGGCGAGCGCCAGATCGCGGTCCACGACCAGCACTTTCGCACCGGCGCGCGCCAGCAGGAGGCACGCGGCGCGGCCATTGCCGATCCCGTCGCCCACGGCGCCACCGCCGGTGACGATGGCAACTTTGTCCGTAAGACCCCATTCCTCGTTCGGTAACATGGCGCGCGCTCCTTTGGTTTTTCGTGTCATCGACTGGTTTGGCGTTGCATCCGCGCACTTTGTGCACGAACGCGGCAAGCGCGTCGATTTCGGGCGGATGGCTTTGGGCCGGACATGGGGTTGGGAAAACGGCGTCGGGAAAACGGCGTCGAGGGCATGGCGTTGAGGACATGACGTTGGGGACATGGCGTCTTGCGCGACGGGGAATCGGGCGATTGATCCGGCGCCGGGGCGGACGGGCGCCGGGAGGGCAAATTCGCACCGGATGAGCTTCCAATCCCGGCCGTGCCTCAAATCCCGGCAACAACGCGCCCCCCTGCCCCGCCCCCCCTGCCCCGCCCCCCTTGTAACCGGCGCTCTCTCCGCCCATCCTTTGTCCCGCTGGAATGCCAATGCGGGTTCCGGCGATCGCTTCGCTCCAAGGAGGGGGCCTTGACCACGAGAACCTTCGCTTCGCCATTGTTCCTCGGCTTCGACCATCTCGAGCAAATGCTCGAGCGGGCCGCCAAGACATCATCCGACGGATACCCGCCTTATAATATCGAGCAGATCAGTCCGGTTGGGCTGAGGATCACGCTCGCCGTGGCGGGTTTCACCATGGACGACCTTCAGTTGACGCAGGAGGACAACCAACTGGTGATCCGCGGACGTCAAACCGACGACAGTCAGGGGCGCGTGTTCCTGCATCGCGGCATCGCCGCCCGGCAGTTCCAGCGAGCCTTCGTGCTCGCCGAGGGGATCGAGGTGAAGGGCGCCTGGCTCGACAATGGGCTGCTGCACATCGACCTGGAACGGCCGATGCCGGAAGCCAAGGTCAAGACCATTCCGATCGGCCGTCCCGCCGGTACGCCTGGTGGCAAATCCAGGGACGTGCCGCGGACGGTGGTCGTCGAATCCGAACCGGAGTGACGCTTTCACCAGCATGGCGATTGCGCCGGCGCCAATGACGGGCCGGACACCGACAGGAGCAAAACACATGAACGAGAACACCGAAAACGAAGACACCCAGGTGGCCACCGGCTCCTTCGATGTGCGCCATTTGACCGCCGAACAACTCAGCGCTCTGGGCGTTTCCCACATCGCCTACGTCAAGCCCGTGACCGTGAACGGTACCGCCGGATTCGCAATCCACGCCGCCGACGGCACGCCGATGGCTTTGGCGGGCGACCGCGCGACCGCGTTGGCGGCGATCGTGCAGCACGAAATGTTCGCTCTGTCGGTCCACTGACCCGCCGACCCGGCGGCCTCTGGGCCGGACCCGCACGCTTTAAGTCCCGGACCCGCGCGGGCTGCCGTGGCGCGCGTCCCGAAGGACGTTCCCTGGGCCTGGTCCCGTTGGCTTGTCGCGGGGCCGCCGATTGAGGCTTTTCGTCAGGATTGTTCCGGGGTGCAAGTATTCCAGGCATCGGAATACCAGCCGCTGAGCGCACTCTCCAGCCCGCGGACAAACTGTCGTGGATTGGCTCGTCCGGGCCACCGGGCGCGCGCAACGCCGCAGTTCAGGGTGGATCCGGCCGTGCCCGCCTTCGCATCGCCGAGCGCGCGACAGGGATTATGTCGTGCTCTCCGCAAAGCGGCGGAACCCCTGGCGCCCAAAAATGCCGGCGATGGGTTTGCCATCGGCCCGCGTCCGCGGAATGATGCGGGCACAGGGAGACCCATCGATGCCTCGTTTCGGATATTATCTGTCAGCCGCCGCGCTCGCCTGCGCGCTGTCGCCGGCCCTGGCCGCCGATCCCGCGCCCTTCGCGGCCAACCCCAACGCAACGCTGATCTATTTCGACGCCGCCGCCAACGCCACCTTCGATCCGGTGGAACCGCAGAGCAACAGCAGCGTCGCGCAGGCCGCGCTGATGGCCGCGTTCGATTCGCTGGTAAAATTAACCGATGCGGGCGAGCCAGTTCCAGGCCTGGCCGCATCCTGGAAATACAGCGCCGATCTGACCGAATTCACCATGACCCTGCGGCCCGGGCTGACGTTTCACGACGGCACGAAACTCGACGCCGCCGCGGTAAAGCGGAACTTCGAACGCTCCATCGGTCTGG
>JAYWAX010000047.1:0-2589 GCA_043782125.1 Acetobacteraceae bacterium
GTACCCCACCAGCCGCTGGATGCGCTGCTTCGCGGTCAACGTTCACGCGCCCTTCATGCTGTCCAAGGAAGTGCTGAAAGATTTCATCCCGAAACGGTCGGGCGCGATCGTCAACATCAGCTCCGGCTCCGCCATCGGGCCGGGCCGCGGCCCCTATGACGACCAGACCGTGCATGGCGGGGTGATGTATGGGACCACCAAAGCGGCGCTGGAACGCATGACCCAGGGCCTGGCGCAGGAAGTCGCGCATTACGATGGAATAACGGTCGCGGCGCTGTCGCCATCCCGCGTGGTGCCGACGCCGGGCACCGTTCACTTCAAGCTCGTCACCGGCATGGACGACCCCAAAGGCGAGCCCCCGATCATGATGGCCCGCGCCGCCCTGCTGCTGGCCAGCGAAGGCGCTGCGAAGGTCAACGGCCGCGTCACCTACAGCCAGCAAATCCTCAAGGAATTCGGCTGGATCGAAAAAGGCGAGGGGCGCGGCGTCACGACCCGAGGCTCTGGATATTCGGAAGTCTGAACAAACGGCCAAGGCGGAGTCAGAAGGTGATTGTGTTGCGTTCGATCGTGTTCAACCTGTTTTTCTTCGGCAGCACCTTCCTTCTGACCCTGCCCGCCTACGTCGTCAGCCTCTTCGCCCCCCAGTCCATCATGGCCTGGGCGCGCCTCTGGGCCAGGCTGGAAATTGGCGCCGCGCGCGCCATCTGCGGCATCCGGATGGAGGTCGCGGGCCTGGAAAACCTGCCCGCCGGTCCGGTGCTGATCGCCTCCCGGCATGAATCCGCGTTCGACATCCTCGCCTGGATCGCGCTGACCCCGGCCGCCTGTTTCGTTGTCAAACGCGAGCTGATCCAGATCCCGCTGTTCGGACGGCTGATCGTCGCCTGCGGCATGATCGCGGTGGACCGCAAAGCCGGCGGATCGGCGATGCGGATGCTGCTGCGCGGCGGCGACAAAGCGAAGGCGCAGGGACGCCACATAGTTATTTTCCCCGAGGGCACCCGCGTCGATCCCGGCGTGTTCCCCCCGCTGCAACCCGGCGTCGCCGCCTTGGCCAGCCGTCTGGGCGTCCCCGTCATCCCCGTCACGACCGATTCCGGCGGCTGCTGGAGCCGGCGCGCGTTCCAAAAACGGCCCGGTACGATCCATATCGTCATCCATAAGCCGCTGGCCCAACCGCATGGGCGGGAGGCGACGATGACCGCGCTGCGGGTTGTTTTTGGCGGTTCCTGACTGGCAACGTCGCATCGGCATGAGCATAAGACGGCCGGCGCCAAAGATAAGATCGCCGATGGACTGGTCTTTGGCAGATGTTCCCGATATGTTTGTCGAACTCAGTCTGGCGATCTGGGATGGCCACCTGAACACAGCAGGGAGGGGCGGCGGAATGACCACCGGCCAGGAAGCTCCGATTTCGCCGATCGATGGCGTCGATACCGGAGGCCGGTTTCCTATTTACGCGACGGCATCCGGTGCTTTCGCCTGTTCCTCGCTGCCCGGCTGGTCGTTACGCTCGACCGGCAAAGGTAGTGCCGCCCCTGTATTCGCGCCCGTTTCGGGTCGGTTACTGCGGTACGCGGTGCGCCGCGGCCGGCCACGCGGCGCCTTCGCGTCGTGCTCCCGGCGGCGGGGCGCACACAGCAAGCTTTGTCTTCGCGACGGCGAGGGCCAACAGCGACCCCAAAGCGGTTCAGGACAGCGCACGATGGAAATCCGCGCCGGAATGGTCCGCAGCCTCGCGAACACCGGTCAAAACTCTGGCCGCCGGCCAACGAAAAGACTATCTTATGTCCATGGACACGATGAATCTGGACGCCGATCAACCGGCTAACCTGGAAACCGGCGCGGAGCGGCGAAGCCGCCTCGCATGGGAGGCCGCCATGATCGCGGAGGCAGACGCGGATGTCGCGGCCGGGCGGCTGGTCGATGAAGCTGACGTGGACGCCTGGATCGACAGTCTTGGTACCGGCCACGAACTGCCCGTGCCCTACGCCAAAAGCTGAACCAGGGAACGGTGAGCGAAACAGGGGATCGCACCCCGACGCGACGGCTGCGCTATACCAACAACGCTCTGGCGGACCTCGCGTCGATCGGTGGCTGGCTGACTCAGCCGGGTGCCGGTCCTATCGCTTGGCGAAAGTTGGCCGCGATCCGCGCTTCGATCCGACGGCTGCGGCTCCGTCCCTGCGTCCACCCGCCCGGTCAGCATGCTTGTGTCCGGGAGTTGCCGTGCAATGGGGCTACCGGGCGCTGTACCGCGTAACCCCGGATACGGGCCTCAGCGAAACCTCCGGTGACGTTCTGGTCCTGCGGGTCTTTGGTCCCGGCCAGGATCGAAGCACGCTCTGACGACCCGCGCGTCGCCTGACCACTCTTGCCCGCGACGCGCGCCCGGGCAGAGGGCATATTGCGACCCGGCAGGTCGCAAACCACCAAATCTGGACATTTCACCAGCCTGCGGCAGCCTGTCCGATCGGAGTTGAAATCGAACCGCCCGCGCGCCATCCTATCACCATGACAACGCCCGTTCTCGTTATCGAGGATGACGAAGCCGAGGCCCGCGCGCTCGGGGCCGCCATCGCCGAA